>JAMLGM010000001.1:300000-581113 GCA_023957975.1 Microthrixaceae bacterium
TCAGGTGAGCGGGCGTTGACCGCGCGAACGCCCTGTCAACTTTGGTTGACAAACCTTGACCTGCAAGACGCGTGTGGGCTCAGAAGGAGTTCGGAGCAAGGGCCTGGGGACGAGGCGTCGGTGACGGTGCCAACGGGTTCTGGGCGAGGTGGCTCCGGTCGGCGTGGACGGTCATCGGATGCGTGTCGGAGTCGTGCACCTGACAGGTGACCAGCTCGGCATCAGATCTCGACGAGGCACCGGATGTCGGGGACGACCGTCAGCCGGAGCGCTCTTTATGCACGAACCCAACGACAGCAGCGATTCGCCACTCAGGATCGGGTCGCTGTTCAGCGGCTACGGCGGCCTCGACCTCGCCGTCGAGCACGTCTTCAACGCCAGAACGGTGTGGTTCTCCGAACTCAACGAGCCCGTCGCCCGAGTCTTCGCCAAGCACTGGCCCGACGCGCCGAACCTGGGCGACATCACCACCATCGACTGGCGCCAGGTCGAGCCAGTGGACATTCTCATCGGCGGGTTTCCTTGCCAGGATGTGTCCACGGTTGGCAAGCGCGCTGGCCTCGCGCCCGGCACGCGCTCGGGACTCTGGGCACACATGGCCGAAGCGATCGACGCGCTCCAACCCGAATGGGTCGTCATCGAGAACGTCCGCGGGCTGCTGTCCTCACCCGCCACGAGGCCACCCGTAGAAGGAGACGATCATGAACAACGCAACCCCGGTGACGCAACCCCCGACGGCGCAACCCTTCGCGGCCTGGAACCCGACCCGTGGCGTCTGGGAGACGACGCAGCTCGACCTCTACGGGCTATGGGCGCCCTTCTCGGGGATATGGCCGACCTGCGGATGGATGTGCGATGGGTCGGTCTACCGGCTTCCCTTGTCGGCGCTCCTCACCAACGCTTCCGCATCTTCGCCCTCGCCCGGCGCGCTGTTCCGCACCCCGCTGGCGAGCGACTCATCGCGCGGCGGGGAGACACTCGATCAGGTGCGAGCCCGGCGTGGGACGATCGCGCTCTCGCACCAGATCATCGACTTCGCACTTCACGGGCCGGCTGGCTCGTCGAGCAGGCGAGCCGAGTCGGAGACGCTGTGGTCCCTGATCGACGGACTGTTCAACGCTGGGGACGCTACGCCGACGCCATCGCCCGCTGGGAACACATCACCGGACGACCCGCACCCGCGCCAGCGCTCCTGAACGACGGCGAAGGCCCGCGCCCAGCACCGGCATTCGTGGAGTGGCTGATGGGCCTGCCGACCGGCTGGGTCACTGCCAGCGACGAGTTGACGCAGAACCAGCAGATCACGGCACTTGGCAACGGGGTGCTACCGCTCCAGGCCGTGACCGCGCTTTCGCTGCTCACCGCCTGACCGGCTGGCGACTATGCGGGAGGTTCGTCCTCTGGTGTGCCCGGCGTCGTCCCGAGAGCGGCGAGGAGACGGGTCCGGATGCGCTGTTTGCGCTGCTCAAAGAACGCGGTGAAGTCGCCGAGGTCGAGTGGGAGCCCGTCGAGGTCGTTCTCGGCCAGGTATGTTGCCCGCTTTTCGTCGCTGGGGAACGCGGACTCAATCCATGCGGCAGGGAGGCTGTCTTGCTTCTCGATGTTCGCGGTACCTGCGAGGAGCTGGAGGTTGGGCAGGAGGTTCACGGCAGCCAGGTAGTCGTCGATCTTGTCGGCGGGAACACCTGCCTCGGTGAGCTTCTTCTTGGTGAAGCGCGACTTCGGGAAGATGTGGTCCTCGTGGAACTTCTTGCTCAGGTCCAGCCCGGGATACAGCACTGAGAGAACCGAGAACGTCCGCTGGCCGGCGTACTTGAGGTTCAGCAGTTCGTCGATCTCAGCGTTGTCGAACGCGAGGCTCTTGCCGACGGCTGCCATGGCCTCCTCGACCGCTGCTACCGGGAAGTCACCCTCCGCGTTCGTGCGGAGGACATCGCGGATGCGTGTCAGGAGGGTGTCGAGACCCGATCCCCAGATGCCGCGCTTGACCAGCGACCGGGTCACCCATCGTTGGAGGGCCAGCCTGTCGGCCGCGTCCGCGGTGGAATCGAGATAGGAGTCGCCCGCGCCTCGCAGATGCAGGTAATGCGCGACGGGCACGATCACGCTGTTCGCGGTGAGGTTGCGCTCGTTGTACCCGAACTGCTGCAGTAAGGTCGCGGCCCGGAGCAGGGCACCCTTGATCTGCGGCCAGGCCGCCTCGACCTTCGCCATGTTCCCTTGCGTGAAGTTGGTGACCTTAAACCGCACATCGACGTCAGCGATCGTCAGCGCTGTTTTCAGCACCACATCCTTCGAGAAAGAGAACTGTCGCCCGGCGTTGCTGTTGATCTCCGAGACCAGCGAGCGGACCTCTTCGCGGGCGTCCAGCTCTTGCCACTGGTTCGTAGCCATCGATAGCAGCAGGTCGGAGTACGACAAGGTCGTGCCGCCGCTGTTGACCCGGACGAAGATTTCCAGCACCTTGTCGGCATCCTGATCGGTGACCAGGAAGTAGTTCATCGGCTTCAAGACACGTACAGCCTCATACAGGTCGTAGAGCCGCTGGAAGGCGTCGGCCGAACCCGCGATCCCACGCTGCTCCAGTTCACGCATGATCGCCGGACCCGCGTTGGCGAGATCGAGCACCGCCCCGACGCGGAACCACTTGTTGGCCTCGCCTTCGGCAGGTGCCGCCTCCCGGTCCGTGAGAAACCGCAGGTCGTACTTCGTTCCGAGCTCTTCGTCGTCAGGCTCATCGACGAGGTTCAGGTAGAGACGCTTGACGGGGAACGCGTCAGCACTGTTCCACCACGCGTACTTCTTCTTCTCCGCGTAGCTGCCGTACAGGGCGATGTTCAACGAAGTGAGTCGCTGCTGCCCATCGAGGACAGCGGTGGTTCCGCTCCCGGAAGGCACCGTTGCCTTGTCTGCGTACGGGTTATCGCGCTCGTGGTAGTTCGTCAGGAACTCGTAGAACGTGTACGACTGGGCGGTCTCCGGCTTGACATCCCAGAGCAGGAACGAGCCGACCGGGTACCCGCGCATGAGGCTGTCGACGAGCTTGGTGATTTGGTCAGCACCCCAGACGAACTCACGCTGGATCGCAGGCATCAAGTACTCGCGCTTGTGGATGGCAGTGAGCATCTCCTCGATGCTGCGCGGGGTCTGAAACGACATGCGGTATCTCTCAGTCAGGCTGGCGGAAGGTCAGACGATGGTCTCGTCATCGATGGCGACCACGGTGTCGTAGAGGCCGTAGTGCCGCAGGCCCTTGTGGGATTCGATGCCGGTGTAGGACAGGGATGAGTCTTCGTAGCGGCGGAAGGCGAAGACGGCTTGGTTCATGTGGGTGGCGTTGAAGACTCCCAGGTTGACGAGGAGGTGGAAGTCCTCGACGGTCAGGCCGGTGACGGTTCGGAAGAGCCCGGGTTCGAGCTTGGTGATGACGTCCTGGAGGGTGTTCTCGCGGAAGTCGGTCAGGTACATGAACGCCGGAATACGGGTGGCGAACTTGACCAACTTCTCCTGAATCTGCTTCCGCTTGGACTTGTACTCCTTCTCCTCCGCCGTGAGTTCCTTCTTCTCCGCCGGAGTGATGTCCTCGCCCTTCTCCTTCTTCGCCTTCTTCACGGCGTCGCTCTTGTTCACGACGGTCTCGAAAATGTCGTTGCCCAGCGCGCGGAAGCCTTCGATGTTCATGACGGCGTTGAGGGCGTCGGGGTTGTTCATGATCTTGCGCAGGGTGTCATTGTCGACGTTGACGAGGATCGCGGACTCCCACTTGCGGGCCAGGAGGGTCGCAGAGGTGCCCGACATGGCGATGTCGAGGATGCCGCCTGCATCGACCTGGGTCATGTTCGACCCGTCGTAGGCCAACACGGGCAGGAACTTCACGAGCTCTTCGACGGCTTGCTCGGGGTTCGGCGTCTCCGGCGAGAGACCAGCCCCGTAGTCGGCGATCTGACGCAGCGCGCGGGTGGGCGCGAAGTCGAACACGAAGCACACGGGCTTGAGGACTGCTTCGGCGCTCGGGTTGTCTCCGTCGGGGTTCTTGATCGACCACGGTGACTGCACGCGGAACGCTGCCTGGAAGTACGTCTCGGGTGAGTTGAGGTTGCGCAACATCAGGATCGAGGACCACTGCTTGACGGTGACACCCGTAGTGAGTTTGCCGCACGACAGGGTGATCGTCTTGGTGTCGTGGCCGTCGCCGATCGCCGCCCGCACTGGCGGGAGAGCATCCAGCCCGATGCCCGCGCCGGCGCCCGCGACGACGAGGACCTTGTAGTCGTGCCAGAACACGTTCTGCTTCTCCGCGAGCAGGTTCGACATTGCCTCGCAGGCAGCAACATTGGGTAGGAACCAGAACGAGTGCTGGAGGTACGGCAGGAGCCGGACATCGGAGTACGGGAATGGCGGGCGGGTGCCCATCCGCATCGCGTCGACCTGGGTGGGCAGGTGAGCACCGCGGATGAGATCGAGCCACTTCTGTACGTCGGTCTTGTGGGTGAACTCGGCGTCCTTGCCGATCCCCTTTGCCTCGAAGAACTCGTTGAGGTCGAACTCGTCGAACTCGCCCTGGTTCGCAACGGCAATCAACTCGTCAGGCATCTGATAGGTGAACAGGCGCATCTCCGGGAGCGCCCCGTACGGATTCCAGGCGTCCGGGTGCGCGACGGCGTACTCGGCTTTGGCGCGCTGCTCGTCGGTGTAGGTCCAGTTGAAGATTTGCTCCTCGATGAACTCACCGGTTGCCAGCGCCTTGAACGGTGTGCCCGACAGGTACAGGTAGGCGCGGGTCGTGATCGGCAGGAAGTCGTCCTCGTCGTTGCCGAGCTCGTCGAGCTCCTCGTCGAAGGCCACCAGATCATCGTTGTACTCGGCGGCCAGTTCCTTCTGCTTGACCTTCTCGTCCTCGCCCTCGAACAGCTCCTTGGCGGACTCTCGCCAGGCACCGAAGTGGTACTCGTCGAAGATGACGAGGTCCCAGTTGGTGGTGTGAACCCACTCGTTCTTCGCTTTGATCAGCCCGGTCTTCCGGTCTCGCCCAAGCAGGTCCTGGAACGATCCGAAATAGACCAGCGGCCTCGCCTTGTCGGCATCGTCCGGGCTACCCCCGGTAGCCGAGGAGAGGTACTGCCAACCGTCGAAGTCAGCGTGCGACTCCAAGTCGGTCTGCCAGGCATCCTCCACCGCAGGCTTGAAGGTCACCACGAGGATGCGTTTGGCGCCGAGTCGCTTCGCGAGCTGATAGGAGGCGAAAGTCTTTCCGAAGCGCATCTTGGCGTTCCACAGGAACCGCGGCACCGCCTGGGAATCCTCGGACCAGATCGAGTCGTAGTAGGCCTCAGCCTTGTTCACGGCGCTGGCCTGCTCCGGGCGCATCGGGAACGTCTCATGATGGGTGCCGCTAAGTTTCACGCCGGTGCGAAGCTCTGTGATCGCCGTGCGCACATCATCCGGGTTGCAGCGCATCCACTCTCGCGCTGAGCCGAACGTCGGATTCTCGAAACCCTTGTCGATCAGACGTTGGCGCACATCCGAGTCACGGAACACTGACCCGTCGCCACGTTCGGCGAGTTCATCAATGTGCAGCGTGTAGGCCTGCTGCATCTGCCCCTGCGACTCGCGGATGCGCGCGTTCACGTCCGCCTTCGTCGTCTGACCCACCTTGAGGAGGCCCGCGTATCCGGCTGGCGGATCGTTCGGCGACCACGCGTAGATGCGCAGCCTTGATTCGGGTTTCTCAGGAAACAGTCGACTCATGCGATTGGCGGAGTCCAACTCGTTCGCAGCCACAGCTAGTCTTCCCACGCAACCGGCTTGACCAACATGTCGATGAGCGCGATCTCTTCGTCCGTAATCTGATAGCGCGCGTAGAGTGCTTGGTCGTCCCAAGGGACTGAGAAATCGAGTTGCGGCACCAGCCGGTAGACACGCTGAGTCACGTGCTGGGAAGCACGCAGCGCGAGGACGAGGAACCGAAACAACTGCGTCCTCATATAGGAGCGTGCGTTGAGGCACTCGCGCTCACTGCTGAAAGGACCAACCACGAGGTAGGTCTCGGTGCAGGCTGTTCCGGGGCCACCCACAAGCGGGTTCGACAGAACGAGGTGCGGATAGTCGTCGCTTCCAGGGCTGGCGTACGGGACAAACAGTTTCCATTGGTTCGCCCACTGCGCGTTCTCCACCAGCTGCTGTTCCGAGACATATCCCGCCGCGCCAAATCGGCGTAGTTCGATCGCTCGAAGATCTGTAGGCTTCGACGAGAAGTCAGCGAAATTGGTCGGTAGCCCGAACGGCTTCCGCGCCGAGACCAATGTAGCGAAGGATTTTGACCCGGGCAGAGCCAGGTCGTGATCCTGCCCCGTTTCTACTTGGATGACCTTGGCAAGAATGTCAACAGCAGTGCCGAAGCGAATGAACGTGTCCAAACCTGGTTCCAGCAGAGGCCGGGCCGTAGACCCGAAATCCGTGTTGCCCATATGGTTCGTAACGGTGACATGGCCGCGGCGATCCCTTTCCCAGAGAAAGTACATGATGCCACCGCGGACGTTGAGGCCAGGGAAAACGTCGTTAGTGTCGGGGTAATCGTGGATGACGGAGAGCCTCGAATCGGTCAGCATCTCCTGCCGAAACTCATTGAGACCTTTCCCGCCCGCGTACCATCGAGCGGGTATCACAAGTGACAGGTAGCGCGGATCGAGCGACTTCGCAGACTCCACAAACTTGTTGTAGATCGGCTGCGCGCTGGAACCAGCCCCTCCGTCATCCAACTGGTAGGGCGGATTGCCAATGATGACGTCGAACTGCATGTTGTCTCCGAACAGCTCCGCGATGCGAGCTTTGATGTCGTCGGTGTGGATGAAGGCGTAGGCGTGAGTCTCAAGGTCGTCACCGCGTGCGTAGTCGTCCTCGCCCGCGCCGCAGTAGATGCACTTGCGGTTGGTATGGACGATGACTTCTTCGCTGGTCAGCGGATCGGATCGGAACTCTCGTTTCCCGCCGCCCCAGGTGTGCTCGGTGCGCTCGAACCAGATGTTGCCGCCCTCGGTCGTGAAGGACTTGGCGATCGAGTGCGGGCCGTTGGCGAACTTCGAGCAGTAGACGCTCCGGCGCGCAAGCAGCGCAGTGAGCTGGGTGATCCCGATGCCGAACACCTGATGGGTGAGGATGTGATCGACGCGTTGGTCGAGGTCGGGGATTGCCAGGACCAGTCCGTCGGTGAGTCGACGGACGATCTCGCGGAGGAACACGCCGGACTTGGTGAACGGATCGAGGAACGTGACATCGGGGTTGGCCCAGATGTCTGCGCCGTCGTTGGCGTCTGCCCACGCGGTTGTGAGCGTATCGAGCATCTGGTTCGCGAACTCTGGCGGGGTGAAGACCTCGTCGTTGGACAGGTTCGCGATGCAGGTCAAGACATCCGGGTTGTGCCCTCGGAGAGTGAAAGGTGCAAGGCTCACGCGGCGGCCTCCGCGATCTGGCTGAAGGTCATCGTCGGATAGGTCTGCGCGGGAACGAACAGGTCGTCGTCGTCGAGTTCGCCGAACAGTGTCCCCTCGTACGAGGCGCGCTGAGTGAGATCGTCGTAGCGGAAGTCCCGCCTCTGGAACTTCCCCTTGCCGAGGTAGCCCCACTCAGGAAAGGTAATCGGCTGACCGCCAGGCACGGTCATAGTCAAGGCATCGCCCTGGACGATGTTCACGGCTAGAACCGCGCGTGCCGCTCGCGCCCACGGGTCATCGCTGCCGATATCCAAGAACGTGTTGAACACCTCGGCAAGATTGTCCCGGCACTCCTCGGCATTGTCTCCGAGGAGCTCAATGCCGTAGGTGCACATCAGCGCGAACAGCGCGTAGTGACGCTTCTCGAAGTCGCTTCCGCCATGGCGAAGCTGGACGGTCACGAGCTTGCGGGCCAGAACCGGGACAAGGAAGTTCCCCGAGCCGCAAGCGGGCTCAAGCACGCGAGAATCGATCCGCTCAGACTCATGCTTGACGAGATCGAGCATGTCCTCGACCATCCACCCCGGCGTGAACACCTCGCCGTGATCCGCAACGCGCTGCTTGGACTTCACCAAGCGCTGGGCTTCACTCAGCGTCATCGTCTCCCCTTCCCGTACTCGCTGTCACGATCGTAGGAGCGACCGCTGACATTCGCGTGGGCTGCTGAGCGGTCTCGTCGTCGCTGGCCGCCGCTCCCGCACGCACCCACTCGTCGATCTCGCTGGCTTGGAACTTCCAGAGGCGCCCGACCTTGTGGGCGGGCATGGCCTTCTCGGCGATCCAGGTGTAGACGGTGTCTTTGGTGACCCCGAGGTGGGCGGCGATGTCGTCTGCGGACAGCCACGGCTCAGCCACGTTGGTCCTCCCTCGCTCTATGGCCCAGGCAGGCCAACACTCTCGATGATACCGGTGGAGGTACTGCTTGAGTTGGGTTTCTCCGGGCGTGGCCGAACGAGATGGGTGCCGAGCGGAGCCTCTGCTCGGCCCATCAGCCCCGGACACGCGCCCGTTGCCAGGTCGTCACTGCCTCATGCCAACGGTCGGAATCGGTGTTCCAGGAGAGCGTGTGCCCGGCGTCGAAGGTCTCAAGGGACACGAGTTCGGGGCGTTGGTCTCGGAGTGTTTGTGAGAGCCGGACCGGCACGGAGTCGTCGTGCACGCCGTGGAGGATGAGTGTGGGCGTGGCGAGGTCTGCGGCCCTCGCGGTCCAGTCGAAGGATCGGAGCGGGATGCGGCTCGGTAGGCCGGCGAGGCGAACGAGCGGCTCAATCGTGAGCCACGGGACGGCGAGGTAGCCGACCGCGGCGGGGAGCCCGCTGCGTGCGCAGTTCGTCTTGATGACTTCGGTCCAGTCGAGGACCGGCGAGTCGAGTATGAGTGCAGCGATCAAGCCCTCGTGTCGGGGCCGGTCGGCGAGTTGCAGGGCGATCGCGGCTCCCATTGACCACCCGAACAGCATGATCTGTCGGGCTCCTCGTCGGACGGCGTATCCGATGGCTTCGTCAACGTCTGCGGTCTCGGTGTGGCCGAGGGTGGATCGGCCCGTACCGAGGCGGGGGCCTTCTGCGGTGTTGCGGTATGTGACGACGAGGGAGTGTAGCCGAGGTCGGTTGCAGCGAGGACGCCACGGAGGGTGCCCGCGCGGGTGCTGCCGAGGCCGTGGATGTGGATGGCCCAGGTCGAGGGGTCGCCGTCGATACGCCAGGCCGGGCATTGCCCTGCGGGAGTGGTGATGGTGATGTCGCGGGTTTTGAGTCCGGCGTCGGCTGGGGTGGCGTAGTAGATGCCGCTCCACGAGGCTCGATCACCGTGCGTGAGCGACAGTCCTGGTGAAGTCCCGGTGACGGTGCGGGCGATCTGGCCGGGGCCGCGATCGGATACTTCTGCTGCGAGTTGCACCCAGCCGCCGTGTTCAATCCAGAGGTTGTAGATGCCTCGGGCGGTGGTCTGGTCGTTTCGGTCGAGCACGATCCGCTGGTGGCCGTCGTCGTCTTGCTCGATGTCATGGATCGTGAGGTCGAAGCTGCGAGGGCCGGCTGGTGCGGTGAGGCGTCGCGTGATTGCCCAGCCGGTGCCGAGTGCGCTGGCGGTGAGGAGTCCGGCTCCGAGAGCGATGGCCCGTTTCATGAGGGGCGTTCCTCGTTGGGTGGTGCTGCGTCGTCGTCTCCGCCTCTGTCGGGTGCGGTATCGGGGTCTTGTTCGCCGAGGAGGTGTTGTTCGGCGGTTTGGAGCAGCGCACGCTCGTTGTCGGTGATGGTGAAGGTGACGCGGCCGTCGATCATGGCGTCGCGGATTTCGACGATCTTGCGGTGGAGACGCCCTTCGGGGTCGTCGGCCTGCGCGGCGCGGGGTTCGGCTTGGCTGAGGCCGGGCCGAACATCGGTGGCGCGTTCCCAGACTGGTTCGAGGCCGGTGGCGAGAGCTGTTGTGTGGCGGCGGCGTGCGTGATGCTGGGCGAGGCGCACCACGGGCTGTGCGGTGAATCCTGCGCAGAGGAACCCGAAGGTGAGCAGCGAGAGCAGCCCGTAAGTGGGCTGGACGGCATACATGAGGTTGAGTTGCCCGGTGACGTGGGCGATGTCCATGACGATCACCGCGACGCACAAGGCAACACCGAACGCCGAGCCCAGGGTCAGCAGTCCGGCGGGGAGTCGTTGGATGCCGTCGCTGCTGCGGTACTGGCGGGCGGCGAGGACCATCATGGTGGCGATCACGACGCCGCAGTAGACGAAGTTGATGATCGAGTACGCAGCGGTAGCGGGCTGGTCACCAAGGTCTGCCATGAACCGGGTGGTCGTCTCATCGCGGTCGATGAAGAAGAACGCGACCGTGATCGCGGCCAGTGACACGAGCAAGATGGGCAGGCTGACCGTGACGCGAACGAGTTGAGGCCGGTAGTGGCCGGTGTGCATGACACCGCGGCCGAGGAAGAACAGCCCGGTCATCAGCAGGGCGTCCGCGATGAGGGTGGCGATGTTGGTTCCTCCCAGGAGCGGATCGACGGACTCGTAGACGGCGTCCACGTTCAGAGTCATCGCGATGGCGATGGTGATCGCGGCGTAGGTGACGCTGTGGTCGGCGCGTTTGCGGCGGAAGATGAGCAGGCTCGCCACGAGCGCCCACATCAGGGCCGCGACGAGCGTCTGGATCATCCGAAGACCTCCGAGTAGCGGGTCTCGGCGAACACCGATCCTCGAATGCCTGCGGCAAGGCGGTCGGCGAGGGACTCGGCGGCGATCTCGGTCTCACAATCGATGTCTTGCCGCTTGAGCAGTCGCCCGCGGGTGTAGGGCGGGATGTTGGGCAGGAGCAGGTCCTCGGCCGGGCAGTTGTCGCCTTCGCAGTGGCCGAGGATCATGTGGGCGAACTCGTGCAGGACGAACTGCTGGCGGTGCAGCGCGGAGTCGCTGCGGGCGTGGAGCACGATGTCGTCGGTATCGGTGACCAGCCAGACCGCGCAGATGCCGTCGCTGGTGTCGAGGTCGGCGAGTTCGACGATGCGGAGCTGACGGTTTCGGCGCGCACGTATCGCGGTGAGGAGGTCGTCGAGGGTGAAGGTGCTGCCGAGCTGTAGGCCCGCGACGGCCGCCGATACTGTCTGTTCGATATTCACGGTTCGCCCCTCTCTGTGGGGAGCAGGGACCGGTATCGGCACCGTGTCGCGCGACACCTGTCAGTGCTCGGGCATGTGGCTCATTTCCTCGTCCAGGAACTTGGTGATGGCGTGGAGTGCTTTCGGCGAGACGTCACCGAGGGTGCGGGCGGCGTAGGACTTCACCTTCGCTGCCCGCATGGACCGCACGAGGTCGAGCTGAGCTGCGACCTTCTCCGGAGTCTCGGCACCGTCGGCTCCCATGAGGAAGGCGGCATCGACATCGAAGAACGCGGCCAGTCCGTCGAACACGGCGGGGTCTTGGACGTAGCGGTGACCGTTGATCATGTATGTCCAGCGCGACCGGGACAGGTTGGTGCCTCGTTCTTTGAGGTAGCCCGCGATCTGCGAGTAGGTCGGTTCCGAGCCGGACTCGGCCTCGGCGACGTCCATCAGGAGACGCAGACGCTTGGCGAGGTCTTCAGCCGCAGCCTGGCTCTCGTCTTCGGTCATGGTGGCTGACCCCCTTCCCTTCGCGACGGGCAAGGCATCGATGTAGTCCACCCTCACGGGTGGTTGTGCATGCTCAACGCTACTCGTTGGGCATGCACAAATCAAGGCTTGCGCATGCTCAACGGTCGTGCTGCAATGGGAACTCCGGCCTCATTGAGCATGCTCAACAGACTGGTCGGGTGGGTCGTTCTCGCCAGAGAGGAGATGACGGATGCTGTGTTCCGCGCCGATCCCGGGCGGCTCTTCGCGCAGTCGCGCCGCTGTGCCAGGCCGCCCAGTGTCGCTGGCCTGGCAGGTGCGCTCCGGCCGTGGCGGGAGGGGTTGCCTACCTCGAAGGTGTACCGCCGCGCCCACGCGTGTCGTGGTGGTCGCGAGAGGAGACCCGGTCATGGCATCGACACTGGAGCAGCGGGCGGCGCGTGAGGCGAAGCTTGAAGAGTTGCACGAGAAGTTGACGGGCGCGGTAGAGCAGCTCGTTTCCGGCGACGACTGGCGCGACGCACTCGCGTTCGCTGCCCGGTTCCGCTCCCGCTCGTTCAACAACACGATGCTCATCTGGGTGCAACACCAAGTCGCGTTCGAAGCCGGTCGGGTACCCGACCCGTTCCCGATGCTCGTCGCTGGCTACCGGCAGTGGCAGGCGTTGGGGCGTCAGGTGATGAAGGGCCAGCCGGGCTACATGATCTTTGCTCCGGTGACGGGCAGGTTCGCCACGGCCACGCCGTCGGATGCCGGGTCGTGGCGGCGGCTGGGGCCACGGGAGAAGCCGCAGCCCGGTGAGGTGGTGCGCTCCCGCATGGTCGGCGCCCGGCCCGCGTATGTGTGGGATGTCTCCCAGACCGACGGTGAACCCCTCCCCGCCACGCCCATGCCGGTGCTGTTGGAAGGCGAGGCCCCGGCAGGGCTCTGGGAGGGCCTCGCCGAGCAGATACGGGCGGCCGGATTCGAGGTCGCGTCCGTGCCGGACGAGATGGCGATCATGGGCGCGAACGGCATGACCGACTACGAGGCGCGCACCGTGTCGGTGCGCGAGAACATGCCTGCTGCTGCACGAGTGAAGACGCTGGCGCACGAACTCGCGCATGTGCGGATGCACGATCCCGACGACATGGAGGCACGGCAGCATCGCGGCATCCGCGAGGTCGAAGCCGAGAGCGTCGCGCTGATGATCGGTGCCGCGCACGGCATGACCACCGATGGGTACACGATCCCGTACGTCTCGACCTGGGCCGCCCGCGTAGACGGCCAAGAGGCCGCCCAGGTGGTGCAGGCTACCGGCGAACGCGTCCGCAAGACCGCACTGGCGATCCTCGACCAGCTCGACACCCCACAACTCAGCGACGGCACCCCACCCGGCCTGGAACGCGACACCCCGGCAGCGAAGCCTACCCGCGCGTCGTCTCGGTCGGTTGAGCCTGACCGGCCGCATACTGCACCGGTGCTGGCGGGACGGGGGCTGTGATGCCCGACCCTCTCGACGTTCTCGCCGCGCTCATCGGAGTCGACCGGGCACCGGACCTCGCAGAAGCCGCACGAAGGCTTGCAGCGGCGGGCGTCCCGGTGTTCCCATGCGAGCCCGATGGGAAGCGACCGCTCACCCGTCGCGGGTTCCTCGATGCGGGCAGCGACGCTGCGCAGGTCGCGGCGTGGTGGTCCCGCACCCCAAACGCGAACATCGGCATCCCGACGGGTGCCGCATCGGGTGTTGTCGTGGTGGATGTCGATGTCCACGGCCCTATCGATGGTCGCGTGGCCTGGAAGCGCGCCGCCGACGCGGGACTCGTGGATGGGGCGGGTCTGCTGGTGCGCACCCCGACCGGCGGCACGCACGCCTACTTCCCGGCGACCCCAGGTGTGGAGCAGCGCTCGTGGCAGGCCGCCAACGCGGGTGTCGATTTCCGTGGTGACGGCGGCTACATCATCGCCCCGCCCTCCCAACGGACCATTGACGGCACCATGCGGCGCTACCGGATCGCCGACATCGCCGCCCACTCGATCGGCGCTGTGGACGCAGGTCGGCTGCGGGATTTCCTCGACCCCCGCCCCGCCGCCCCAACGCGTGCCAGCGGCGGCGAGGTGGCTGTGGATGCTGAGCGGCTCGCGGCCTGGGTTGCCGGGCGGGGTGAGGGCGAACGGAACCGGGGCCTATTCTGGGCCGCCTGCCGCCTTGCCGAGAACGGCACCCCATCCACCGACGCACTCGATGCGCTCGGCCCTGCCGCAGCACAGGCCGGACTCAGCGAGCGTGAGATCACCACAACCGTGCGCTCGGCCTACCGAGCCACCCAACCCACACCCGCTCCGCGCCCCTCGGCCGATGCGCCTCGTGGTGGGGCGGATCACTGGTGCAGCCGCTCCGCAGCACCGTCGGCGGTCTCTCTCGGCAGGGCAGGGCTGTGATGCGTGAGACGAGTCCGCAACGCTGGGCCGCTGGAACAGCGGTCGCGGGGACGGTGTTCATCGCCGCCGGGGCATTCTGGCTGTCCTTCACCTCACTGGCCGATCTGGCCGCACGCTCCGGGATCGGGGCCGGGCAGGCGTGGGCGTGGCCGCTGATCGTGGACGGCATCATCGTCGTCGCCACCGTCGCCGTCGTCGCACTCGCGGGTCAACGTTCGGCCTGGTACCCGTGGGCGCTGCTGGTCGGCGGCGCGCTCGTGTCGGTGACGGCGAACGCGATCCATGCCGTCGTCGCCGCTGACGCCGACGTGCCACGCATCCTCGCCGCATCGGTCGCCGCTGTCCCTCCCGTGGTGCTGCTCGCGATCACCCACCTCACCGTCATCCTCACCCGCGCCCCGGTTCCCCCACCAGAATCTGACGCGCCAGACCAGGCCGGCGTCACCGTGCGTGCCGGGACTTCCGCCGAGTCAGCGTCGAGCCCACTGGAAGCAGTCTCGGCATCTGCCGGTCCCGGCGAACTCTTCCCGGTCCCTGCCGAGGCCGACTCGCTCGATCCGGCGGACCGTCGAGCCGCTGGGTGGGAGCTACGGGAGGCGGGGTGGTCGAACAAACGGATCGCCCGCGAGCTCGGCGTGCACCCCTCGACCGTCGGCCGCTGGTTCGCGCCCGCACACCTTCCCACTGACATCACCGAGTCCGCCGACGAGCGGGAGGAGACCACCTCATGAACAGCACCGACAACCCGCAGCACACCGACCCCCGCCATGACCGGCAGCGCGTCGCGCCGAGCCCAGCCGACGAGGCACTCTCCGTACCTCGGGATCGCCCCGAACCCGAGGCCGCGACGACGCCGGAGGCAGTGCGGGCCGCGCAGGTCGCTCGAACCGGGAAGCAGCAGACCGCCGCGGTGCGTGGCCGGGGCGTGGAGTGGGTGCGCCCGACCGATCTGATCGCCCGCCACTCCGCACACGCCGCGGGGCGTGGTCTCGATTTCCAGGCCGAGCTGGCCCGCCGCACCCGCACGCCGCTGCGGATCGGGATGCAAGCCGCTCGGGATCGGGCACGTCGCCTGCCGCCGATCACGGCGTTCGGGCGACGCACCGTCACCACGTCGGCCCCAACGCGGCCTGGGGTCGGGATGGGGTGACAGGTTGTGGTCAAGACGGCAACCACCGCAGGAGGGCGCGTTCGTGGGAACGGGCGCGCACCTACCTGCCAGGAGGTGCCGACACCATGACCACAACCACCACCCCCAGCGGCGAGTTCGAAGCCGAGGACTTCACGACCGGCGAGGGCCTTCGTGCCCTGCTGCACCGGCTCCACACCGGCGGTGAGCACGCCTGGGTCAACGATCCGGTCGCCCGCGACCTGATGGAGTTCGCCGCCGAGAAGTACAAGGCGCTGGCGCGCAAGCACCGCCTCGATACCTGGGAGGCTGTCGCGGCGGCGTTCGACGCGATGCAGAACCGCTCCACCCGCGAAGCCAACGACCCGTGGGCGATCATCACCCACGCCGTGCGGATCACCTGCATATACGAAGAACGCGCCCAAGGCCTCCTCTGCTCAGTGCACCAGGCCCGCCGCTCCCACGTCTCCGCGTTCCACGACCCCGAACGATTCTCCGACCGCGACACCGCACTGGCCGACTACCATCCCGCACTCCAGGTCCGCGACGACCTGCCCAGCGACCTTGAAGCCGACCCACATGAGCTGCTGGGTTCGGCGCAGGCGTGCATGTCAGCCATATCCGCTGCGGAGGACGCGATCGCGCTGCTGTGCCTGCTCGACTGGCCCGCCGACACCGCGCGAGCCTCGGTCGAACACGTCTGCGGGGCACTCACCAAAGCCGGAACCCGCCAGTCCGCGTACGAGGCGCTCCGCCGCGACCGGCACGCCCGCGCGCTCCTCGACCTGCCCCGCCGCACCTGGACCGTACTGCTGCGAGCGTTGCTCGGGAACGCGCACCCCGCCTACGCGGCCACCACGACCGGGCGCGGAGTGCTGCTGCGGCTGCTCCTCGGCGAGACCGTGGAACTGCTGCTGCGCGACGACGACCTGATCCTCGCCCTCGCCATAGCTGCGCCCAGAGCCCGGGGCGGTGACCAGCGATGACCGACCCGCAGACCGGTATCCAGCTCGACCGGGCCGTCGATTCCCTGACCGTCGGTCAGCGCCACCGCACCGACCTCGGCGATATCGACGCCCTCGCGGCGTCTATCGACCGTGATGGGCTGCTGCAACCGTTGACGATCACCATCGACGGGGTGCTTGTCTGCGGGGCACGCCGCCTGGCAGCGATCAAGATGCTCGGCTGGCGCACCGTCAGCGTCTGGGTACGTGGTGGCCTGTCGGACAGGCTCGGGAAACTCCTCGCCGAGCAGGACGACAACATGCTCCACAAGCCCTACACCCAGCTCGAAGCCGCCGGTCTCTACCGCGAGATCAAGGAAGTCATGGCCGAAGACGCCGCCCGCCGAAAGTCAGCAACCCGGTTCAGCACCGAAAACCAGCCAGGAAACGACGGTCCCGCAAAATTTGCGGGACCGTCAGGTGCGCTCGGCGACGCACGAGAACTCGCCGCCGCGATGATCCCCGGTGGCGCTTCACATACCACGCTGGAGAAGGTCGGCTACATCGAAGAGATCGCCGCCAACCCCGCCCAGCCCGAGACGATTCGCGCGGAAGCGGCGGCGGCGTTGGAACGGATCGAGGCAGGCGACCCCGTGCATCCGCTCTACCAGGCGATCCACGAATCCGCCGAGGCCGCGCGTGAAGTGCGCGAGGCGACGATGCACGCACTCGCCGAGGATGCCGTCGCCCGCGCCAACGCGATGAAGAAGGGCAAGAAGCCCAAACCCAGACTCAAGCCAGGCGTGCCCGACGACGCACCACCCGTGCGGTACCCGGTTCGAGCATTCGTCCAGACCTGGGGCGAACTGGCCAACTGGTGGACCCACTACGACGCCGACACCCTCGCGAACGAGCTGACCGACGAGCAGTTCGACAACTTCCTCACCACCGTCGAGGGCACCACGCGCTTCGCCAACGACCTCCACGCCGCCCGCGACACCCACGCCGCAAAGCCGATCCTGCGCGCCCTCTGACCACCGGCACGGGTGCCGGGTGCGCACCTGCTCGGCATGAGCCCTGCACCCACTGATCCCCGGAACCGCCGCCGACTCGTCGCCCTCATCGCCGCCGGCATCGTCCTGCTGCTCCTGGCCGGCGTCGGCGTCTACGGACTCCTCACCGGCCCCCGCACCACGACTTCGAGCATCGACGATCCGAAACCCGGCCCGGTCACGACGGAGGCGCCGACCGTGCCGCCGGGTACACCCCGAGCGCCCCAGGTTCCGGCGGTTCCGCGTTCCGCCGACCCCGAGACTTTCGCTCAAGGCGTCGCGTCCACGCTGTTCGCGTGGGACACCGCCTCGGGGCTGTGGCCGCTGGACTACACCTCGGCGATCCTCGCGGTCGGTGACCCCAGCGGTGACGAGCAGGCCGGGCTCGCCTCCGACGTTGCCGCCTACCTGCCGAACCGGGACGCCTGGATCGAGCTGCGCCAGTACGCCACCAGCCAGTACCTCACCATCGACATCGCCTACGTGCCGGACGCTTGGGCTGATGCCGTCGAGCAGGCACAGCCAGGACAGCTCGCCCCCGGAACGGTCGCAGTCACGATCGAGGGCACCCGCCACCGCGAAGGCGTCTGGAACGGGCAGCCGGTCACCTCAGAGCATCCGGTCGCGTTCACGGTGTTCGTGGTCTGCGGCCCGACGTATCCGACCTGCCATCTGCTGCGGTTGTCGCAGCTCGACAATCCGCTGCGCTGACAGGTGGCGTCGTGTTCCGCAAACTCGCCATCGCAGCCCTCGCGCTCCTGTTCTTCGCGCCCGCCGCAACGCTGCTCGGCATCGGTGTGCTGATGAACCCCGCCGCCGCCCACTGCGCCACGCCCGCTGGGAGCGTGAACCTCGGACCCGTCCCGGACTCGCTCACTGTGACCACCGCGAACGGCGAGACCTTCACCCTGAACCGTCAGCAGCTCACGCACGCGGCCACGATCATCGCCATCGGCAACGGACTCGACGACGTGGGGCGGCCGGGAATCAAGATCGCGCTCATGGCCGCGCTCACCGAGTCCACGCTGCGGATGCTCACCAACACCGGCACCTACCCCGAGTCGGCGAACTATCCGAACGACGGCAACGGCGGCGACCACGACTCCCTCGGCCTGTTCCAGATGCGCCCCCAATCGGGCTGGGGCACCGTCGCAGAACTCATGGACCCCAGCTACCAGGCCCGAGCGTTCTTCGGCGGGCCGACCGGCCCGAACTACCCCTCACCACGCGGCCTGCTCGACATCCCCGGCTGGCAGCAGATGGACCCCGGCGAAGCCGCCCAAGCCGTCGAAGTCTCCGCCTACCCCGACCGCTACCGCAACTACGCACCCGTCGCCGAAACCATCCTCACCGCCCTCACCAGCAGCAGCGGCAGCGGGTCTGGGCTCGGAACCGGTGGCCCTGCAACAGTGTCGTCGGCGTCGTCGCGGGTGGTGTTCCCACTGCCCGAGGGCACCTGGGTTGCCACTTCGCCGTTCGGGATGCGGGTGCACCCGATCACGGGCGAACGGAAGATACACACCGGCACCGACTTCGCCGCGCCCGACGGCACCCCGATCCTCGCCGCCGCGGACGGCACCGTCACGCACGCCGAGTTCTCCGGCGGCTACGGCGGCCTCATCATCATCGAGCACACCATCGACGGGCGCACCGTCGCGACCGCGTATGCGCACACATGGGAGAGCGGCATCCACGTCCGTGCCGGCGACCGGGTGAGCGCCGGGCAGCACATCGGCGATGTCGGCTCCTCGGGCATGAGCACCGGCGCACATCTGCACTTCGAGGTCCGGCCCGGCGGCACGAACGGCGAGGCCATCGACGCCGCCGCCTGGCTCAACCAGCACGGGGCCGCGAACCTGCCGACAGCGACCAGCGGATCACCCGCCGCCTGCAACACCGCCACGGCGGGCGCGCCGGCCGGCGTCGATGGAGACCCCGACCGGCTCGTCGACGATCCCACCAGCTCGGGCAAGATCACCGCCCGCATGCTGCACCTCTACCAGCAGACCCTCGCCGCGTTCCCCGACACCGGCTGGGGCTGCTACTCACCGCGCCCCGGCACCAAGTCCGAGCATCCCCTCGGCCGGGCGTGCGACATCACCTTCGGCAACCAGATCGGCCAACGCCCCAACCCCGCCCAGCTCGACGCCGGCTGGAGGGTCACGAACTGGATGAAAGACAACGCCGACGTTCTCGGCGTCCAGTACCTCATCTGGCAAGGCCAAATCTGGTCCGTCGCCCGCGACGCCGACGGCTGGCGACCCTACAACGGCGGCGGCATGCACGACCCCGCCTCAATCACCGGCGGCCACTTCGACCACCTCCACGTCACAGTCAAAGCAGGTGCGTGATGGGCGTCTTCCCCGACTTCGACGGCCTCGGCGGCATCGGAGACCTCCGTGCCGTCGTCGGAGCGCTCTTGACCTTCGTCCTCATCGTCGCTGTCCTGATGCTGATCGTCTCGGCGATTGTGTGGGCCATCGCGACCGCCCACGGCAACTACGCCACCGCAAGTAAAGGCCGAACCGGAGTCCTCGTCTCCCTCGGCGCTGCCGTCCTCGCTGGAGGCGGCGTCGCCTGGATGAACTGGCTCCTCAACCTCGGCCAGCAACTCTGATTCCAACCTTCTTCGAGCCCCCAGCGGTGCCCGCGTCCTCGACGGCGTGGGCACCGCTGTTTCTGCTGACTGCGGGTCGGGAGGGCGGGCGCACCTGTCGCTTGTACCCCGTCTGCGAGTTCGTGGGCGGGTCACCCGTCGCCAAGGAGACCTACCGTGTTCGATCTGCTCACCAACGTCATGTCCGCGCCTCTGCTGGTGCCGATGGACATCAACATCGACCCCAACACCAACGGGCTGCCGGGGATCAACCAGCTGCGCACCATCGTCGGCGCGGTCATGACCATCGGCCTGATCCTCAGCGTCCTCGCACTGATCGTGTCCGCGATCGTGTGGGGCTTCGGCGCCAACTCGTCCAACCCGCACCTCGCTTCGCGCGGGAAGATCGGCGTGCTCGTCTCCTGTGGCGCAGCGGTGATCTGCGGCGCGTCGGTGACGCTCATCAACTTCTTCTGGAACGTCGGCCAGCAGGTCTGACCCGCCTGTCGTCGAGAGCTGGAGTTCGAGATGGGCGTCTGCGACGTTCCCGTGATTTCGTCGGTGTGCGATGCCGTCGGCGAAGGTGCCGCTTCTCTGGTTGCGGCCCCGTTTGACTGGCTCGCCCAGGCGATGGGTGCCGCCGCCGGGTGGCTGTTCGAGGCGGTCTGGTCGGTGTTCGACACCACCACGCTGGTGGATGTCACCAAGCCCGGCTACGTCGCCGTCTACAACCTGCTGTTCGGTATCGCGGTCTTCGTGATGCTGATCTTCTTCTGCCTCCAACTCCTCACTGGACTGATCCGCCGCGACCCCACCGCGCTCACCCGCGCCGCGCTCGGGCTGGCGAAATCCGTCCTCGGATCGTTCGTGGTCATTACGCTCACCGCGCTGCTGCTGGAAGTCGTCGACCAGCTGTGTATCGGGATCGTGCAGGCCGCCGGGGAAACCACCGAGTCGATGGGCGACAAGATCGCCCTCCTCGCAGCGGGACTGGTCGGCATCAACATCGCCGCACCTGGTGTCGGAGCGATCATCACCATCTTCATGGCCGGCCTTGCCATCACCGCCGCCGCCATCGTGTGGCTGTCCCTTCTCGTCAGGAAGGCGCTGCTGCTGGTCGCGGTCGTGTTCGCGCCGCTCGCGTTCAGCGGAGCATCCTGGGACGCCAGCCGGGGATGGATCGGGAAGTGGGCGATGTTCGTCGTCGCCCTGATCTGCTCCAAACTCGTCCTCGTCGTCATGTTCCTGGTCGCGATCACCCAGGTATCCGCGCCCATCGACGCGGACCTGGCGTCGGTCAGCGATCCCATCGCTGGGATCGTGCTGATGGCGATGGCCGCGTTCGCGCCGTATCTGACCTACAAGTTCATCGCCTTCGTCGGGTTCGACATGTACCACGCGATCGGCTCCGAGCAGGACGCCAAGAGCGCACTCAACCGCCCGATCCCGGTCCCGTCCAAGCCGCAAGGCGGCGGCGATCCGAAGAAGGTACTCGATGGGGCAGGTAGCGGCGGCAACTCCGGTGGAGGCGCTGGCGGAGGGAGCGGGAGCAGCGCACCGCCGCCGCCGAAGACCCCGGCACCGACACCGGCCGTGAGCAGCGGCGGCGCGGCAGGGGGTGGCGGTGCCGCAGCGAGCGGAGGCGGCGCAGCCGCAGCCGGTCCCGTGGCCGCAGGCGTGGTGATCGGAGCGAGCGTCGCCAAGGGCGCCGCCACTGCCGGACCCAAGGCCGGGACGGCACTGGGCGCCCAAGGCGAGCACGCCGCCGACGCAGCAGCGCAAACACCACCACCGCCACCGTCCGCAACGCCAACGGCGGCACCGCCGTCGAGCCCCGCGCCGCGCCCGCCGAGCGGCGACCCGTCACCACCGCCGAAGCAGCCCCCGCCGCCCGCGCCACGCCCAACGAAGGAGTAGACGATGAGCAGCACGAACAACGACCGGCCCACCGGGGGCGAGCTGGTGCCGGTGAAGTTCTCCCGACTCACCCGACGCGGTGTCCTCCTCGGCCTGTCGCTGACCCAGCTCATCACCCTCGCCATCGGCGGAGCCACGCTCATCGGCGCGTTCTACGCAGGCGGCGGGATGCTGCTCGCCTACACCGCCCCGGTCTGGGTACTCGCCGCCGCACTGACCTGGATACCCATCGCTGGCAGGCCGATCGTGGAATGGCTACCCGTCGCCTGCTGGTGGCTGTGGCGCACCACCGGCGGGCAACTCCTATACCGGCGCCGGATCGTGGTGCCGCGCCCCGTCGGCACTCTCGCGCTGCCTGGCGACATGGCGCGGCTGCGCGAGTACACCGACCCCGACACGGGTGCCGGGATGATCCACGACCCGCACGCCGCCACCCTGACCGTCGTGTGCGAGGTCACGCATCCCGCGTTCGTGCTCCTCGACCCCGGCGAGCAGGAACGCCGCGTCACCTCCTGGGGCCGCGTCCTCGCTACCGTCTGCCGCTCCGGACGCATCGCGACCCTGCAAGTCCTCGAACGCACCCTCCCAGACTCCGGCACCGGCCTGGCCGAGTGGTGGGCCACACACGGCACCCCCGACGGGTCATGGGCAGCCGACACCTACGCAGAGTTGATCGACCGAGCCGGCCCCGCCGGCGAACGCCACGCCACCACCCTCTCGCTGTCCCTGGACATGAAGACCGCCGCCCGGCAGATCAGAACCGCTGGCGGCGGGATACGCGGGGCAGCCGCCGTTCTGCGACAAGAGATGAACACCCTCGTCGCCGCACTCCGCTCCGCCGACCTGTCACCCTCGGGATGGCTCACCCCAGGGCAGATCGCAGTCATGCTGCGCTCCGCCTACGACCCGGCCATCGCCGCAACACTGGAACGCCACGGCCGGCTCGGACAGTCGCTCGCCACGGCGGGACCGGTCGCCGTCACCGAGACCTGGGGCCGGCTGCGCACCGACTCCGCTCACCACGCGGTGCTCTGGGTCAGCGAGTGGCCGCGGTCGCTGGTCTATCCGGGGTTCTTGTCGCCGGTGCTGCTGTCCACAGGCATCCAACGCTCGTTCTCACTGATATGTACGCCGATCCGCTCTGACCAGGCCGCTCGCGACATCCGCAAGAAGAAGGTCGAGCACATCTCCGACCAAGCCCAGCGCGCGAAGATCGGCCAGATCGAAGACGCCTCCCAGACCGCCGAGTACCACGACGTGCTCCAGCAAGAAGCCGACCTCACCGCCGGTCACGGCATCCTGCGCTACACCGGCCTGGTCGCTGTATCCGCACCCACCGTCGAGGAACTCGACGCCGCCGTTGCCGCCATCGAGCAAGCCGCGATCCAAGCATCTTGCGAGACCCGGCTCCTCGTCGGCCAGCAAGCCGCCGCGTTCACCGCAGCCGCACTGCCACTCTGTCGGATCGTGTGATGCGGTTTCTGAAGCTATATCCGCAGAGTCGTCGGTGTCTTGATGGTCTTCCCGGTGCCGAGTGTCACGGACATGTATACACCCTGGATCCGCTCCTGAAGAGCGTCGCGCGAAACGGCAATCAGTCTGTGCCCAAGCTCCGCGTCCACAAACCAACTTGAGTTCGTTCCGGCTTCAAGACGATGAGGAAGCTCCGGGCCAATCAGTTCCCCCTGAGGGACGAAGCGAACCTCGCCGCCTCTTGGGCAGAGGGCAACCGATTCGACCATCACTGGTGCCCGGCCGTGGCTGGTGACCTGAACTCCGATGATCTCGGGGCCGTTGAACCCCTGATTGCGCAGGTTCTTGACGTTGCGAGGCGCCCCCGTCTTTTCAACTGGGCCGGTGACAACGCCTCCGCCGCCTTGCACTCCGTGTAGCAGCATTGCCTTCGGACGACCAGCAGACAGAAGCCACTGCGCGATCTGCCACCCAAGCGACAGCCCTGCAACCAGTAGCGAAATGCTCGCGATAACGAGCGCGATGACCTCCGGACTCATCTTCCAAGCCTACGGACAGGTACCGACATTCTGTCGGGGTGTCGAGCACACCTCCTGGTCACACGACTTGCGAGGAGGCCGACCATGCCCACGTTCTTCGATTCGACTGCCGACGCCGCTGAGGCGTCCGAAGCCTTGCGCGGACTCGCTCACGCGAGCCGGGGGTTCGATCAGCCCGCCGAGATGTACGGGGTGATCGGTGATCTGTCCTCGGGGATGCGGTCGCTGCGGCAGGTGCTCGACCAGATCGCCGATGTTCACGAGCGCAAGGCCGCGCACGCCTTCAACGACGCCGGCAACCACGAGGCCGGAGTGCGGGACGCGCTCGCTGCTGCGGAGGAGTTGCGCCAGGCGGCGAATCTCGTCGACCGGGCGTATGACCGGCTCGCGGAGGGGTTCATCGCTGCGGGGCGGATCGCTTGGCACCCCGAGCCCGCCGTCGAGGAGGCCGCGCCGTCGCGGTGGGTCAGCGTGGTGTTCCTCCAGGGCGAGGAGGCCGACCGGCCGTTGCGCATCCTCGGCGAGCTGGGACATGTCGATGCGGTGGACTTCCTCGCGCAGTGGGACTACGGCGACGAGACCACGCAGGCCGCGCTGGAGAACGGGTACGTCTACGACGAGCCCGGCGAGGGCACCAACGACCAGGTGGCGCTCTCGGGCGACTACGCGCTGGTCGTCAACCCGCACGTCGGCTACGTCTCGCTGCTGCGCCGCTACACCGAACCCGGGACCGAGCCCCAGGATGCCGAGCTGGTCGGACCGGCTCCGGTGCAGGCTGGGCCGGAGTTGCTGGTGTCGTACTCGTCGCCGGGTGCTCCGAGGCGGGCCGATGTGCCGACGGCGAAGCGGGATGGGTCGTGGTTCGAGCCGGCCAAGATCACGGCGGTCAAGCAGGCGCGGGGGCTGGTGCTGTGACCGAGGATCGCGCGCGGCTGCACACCGCCGTTCTGGTGGCACCGTCGAAGGAGCGGCGGAAGCTCCGCAAGCAGCGCCGCAAGGCAGAGGCCCGGCTCCACGCCGAGCAGCGCAAGGCCGCGCTCGCCGCCGCGAAGGCGAAGGCTGAGCAGGAGCGTGCCGAGCGCCGCGCCACGATCTACCTGCCGAAGGCCGGCGAACCGGGCGCTGCGCGGCTGCGCACTCCGGGCCGGTTCCATCTGACGCGGCATCAGGACACGTCGGCGACGCTGGCGGGTGCGTATCCGTTCGTCGCCGAGGGCGGTCTCGGTGCCGATGGCGTGTTCGTCGGCCAAGACCTGTACTCGGGCGGGAGCTTCGTCTACGACCCGTGGGTGCTCTACGCACGCGGGATCATCACCGCACCGAACGTGGTGCTGGCCGGGATCGTCGGCTCCGGCAAGTCATCGCTGGCCAAGTCGCTCTACACGCGGTCGCTGCCGTTCGGGCGGCGCGTGTACGTTCCCGGCGACCCGAAGGGCGAACACACCGCCGTCGCCAACGCCGTCGGCGGACGCGCCATCGTCCTCGGCCACGGACTCAACACTCGCCTGAACCCACTCGACGAAGGCCACCGGCCCAGCGGACTCTCGGATGAGCAGTGGGCCTCGACCGTCGCGGCCCGGCGCCGTGACCTGATCGGCGCGCTCGCGGAGACCGTGCTCGCGCGCGGCTTGTCGCCGTTGGAGCACACCGCGATCGACATCGCCCTGACCCAGACGGTGCGGGAGAACGACGTGCCGATCCTGCCGATGGTCGTTGATCGCATCCTCGCCCCGAGTGCGGATGCCGACGGCAGGTTGGCCGAGGACGGCAGGCTTGTCGGCCATGCGCTGCGCCGCCTCGTGGCCGGTGACCTGGCCGGGCTGTTCGATGGGCCTTCGACGGTCGCGTTCGATCCGTCGTTGCCGATGATCTCGCTCGACCTCTCGCGGGTCACCGAGAACTCGACGCTGATCTCGGTGTTGATGACGTGCTCGTCGGCGTGGATGGAGTCCGCGCTGCTCGACCCGAACGGTGGGCAGCGGTGGGTGATCTACGACGAGGCCTGGCGGCTCATGTCCCACCCGGCGTTGTTGCGGCGGATGGATGCGCACTGGCGACTCGCCAGGCACTACGGGATCGCGAACATGCTGATCTTCCACAAGCTCACCGACCTCGACAACGTGGGCGACCAAGGCTCCGCCATGCGCTCCCTGGCGAACTCACTGCTCGCGAATGCCGAGACGCGGATCGTGTACCGGCAGGAGTCCGACCAGCTCGGCCCGACCGCGACCGCGCTCGGCCTGACCGGCACCGAGCAGCAGCTCTTGCCGAACCTCGGCGTCGGCCAAGGCCTGTGGCGGATCAAGGCCAGAAGCTTCGTCTGCCAGCACCAGCTCCACCCCGACGAACTCGCCCTGTTCGACACCAGCAGCCGCGCAGCGGGAGGCCACCGATGAACCTCACCAGCCCGCGCCGATCCACCCCGAACGACGACGAGCAGACGGCTCCCGTCGAGCTGCCGCACGTCCTCGTCACCGTCGCCGAAGACGGCACCCTCGCCGCGACGGTCGATGGGACACCATTCGCGTCGCCGGACGGGAGCGCGTGGACGCGGGCGACGTTCGGGCCGCTCATGGATGCCATCACCAAGGACCGCACCATCGCGGTCCGGGTCGAGGTGCGCGAGAGCGACGGGAGCGTCTTCACCGACATCCTCCGCACCCGCAAGCCCCGACGCGCAGTGGCACCGACCGAGAACCCGGTGCCGGAGACTCGTCGGAGTCGTCACGCCCGACGGGTGCCGCGCTTGGCCGAGGTCACCGCGGGCGGGTTCGTCCCCGGCGAGGATGTCGCCGTCGCGACGATCGTCTCCCACACCGACGCCACCGGAACCGGCGAGGCCCGCGCGCTCATCGACCTCGACGACCTGCCCGACGGCACGCACGAGGTGATCCTGTTCGGGCGCATCTCGGGCACGCTCGCGGTGCGGCGGCTGACATGAACCAGCGACAAGCCGGGGGCATGGGCGACGAACTCACCAACGCCGCCCTCATTGGCCTGATCGGCATGTTCGGGATCGCTCTCGTCCTCCGCGCCGCTGGCAGCGTCGCCGCGTTCCTCACCGGCACACCGCAGCCCGACGCCGGCGCAGCGGCGGGGCTCGCCGTGCTGTTCAACCCCGGCGACCCCGCGACCGCGCTCGGTGCCGACGGGCTCAACCCGGTCGTCTACTGGCTCGTCAGCACGGCACTGCTCGGCGGACTCGCCGCCGGGATCGTCTGGGTGTGGATCGTGCTGCGCCGCCACACGCGGAAGACCGAGACCGACCCGCACCGACTGGCCGGGATCGCGACCAGCCACGAGGTCAAGACCGCCGCATCCGCGAAGGCACTGCTTCACCGCGCGGCCACGCTGCGGCCCTCCTTGGAGTCGCCAGCACCGCAGGATGTCGGCTACCTGCTCGGTGCCAGTCGTGGCACGAAGGTCTGGGCATCGGTCGAAGACTCGATCCTGCTGATCGGCCCACCCCGCTCCGGCAAGGGCCTGCATGTCGTCATCAACGCGATCCTCGACGCACCCGGCGCGGTCGTCACCACCAGCACCAGGCCCGACAACCTCACCGCGACCCTCCGCGCCCGACGCCGCAAGGGCGGGCCGGTCGCCGTGTTCGACCCGCAACACCTCGCCGAGGGCATCCCCGCCGGGCTGCGCTGGTCACCCATTCGCGGCTGCGACGACCCGCTGACCGCGATGATCCGCGCCAACGGCCTCGCCGCCGCCACCGGCCTCTCCGCTGGCGGGGTCGAGTCCGGCGGGTTCTGGGAAGGCAAGACCCGCACCGCACTCCAGAGCCTGCTGCACGCCGCCGCGCTCGACGGCCGCCCACCCGCCGAGCTGTTCAGATGGACCCTCGACCCCAGCGCCGCGTCGGAGGCCGTCGCCATCCTCAACTCCCACCCGAACGCGGCGATGGGCTGGGACGACTCGCTGGCTGCGATGATCGACGCCGACCCCAAGACCCGCGACAGCATCTGGCAAGGCGTCTCCCTCGCCCTCGCCGCGCTCGCCGACCCGCGCGTGCTCGATGCCGTCACACCAGGCCCGCACGAGCACTTCGACCCCGAGACCTTCCTCACCGAGCAAGGCACCCTCTACCTGCTCGCCACCGGAGCCGGAGCAGGAGCCTCCGCGTCGCTGGTCGCGGCGTTCGTCGAAGACCTCATCGAAACCGCCCGCCGGCTCGCCGCCCGCTCGCCCGGAGCCCGGCTCGATCCGCCGCTGTTGCTCGCGCTCGACGAGATCGGAAACCTCGCGCCGCTGCCGTCACTGCCGACGCTCATGGCCGAAGGCGGCGGCACCGGCATCACGACCATGCCGGTCCTGCAATCCCTCGCCCAGGCGCGCGACCGGTGGAGCGAGCACCAGGCCGGCGCGATCTGGGACGCCAGCATCGTCAAGATCATCCTCGGCGGCGCATCCAACAGCCGCGACCTCCAAGACCTCTCCACCCTCATCGGCGAGCGCGACGAGTACACCGACAGCGTGACCCTCGGCGACCACGGCACCCGCTCCAACCAACGCTCCATCCGCCGCGTCCCGATCCTGCCGCCAGACCGCATCCGCACCCTGCCGTTCGGCACCGGCATCACGATGCTCCGCTCCGCACCACCCATCGTCACCGACCTGCGCGCCTGGCCCACCCGGCCCGATGCCGCGCAGCTCCGCAACGATCGCGACGAACTCGAAGCTCTCCTGCGACGCCCCACACCCTGACGACTCTGGGGGCCGGAGCGCACCTGCCTGACACAGCGACCACATGCAGCTGGCCGCCCAAGTTCAGGAGGACGCCATCATGGCCATTCACACCCAGGAATCACTGTCTGGCTTCATCGCCTCGGAGCCGTTGCTCACCGAGACGGCCAAGGGCGACGCGAGGTTCTTCGCTCGCATCGGTAAGGAGCACTTCCGCCGGGAGGAGGACGGCTCGTTCACCCAGACCGAGACGACCTACCACCACCTGGTGATGTTCGGACGGTCGGCCGAGCATGCGCACGCGAACTTCGCCCAGGGCGACAACTTCGTGGCCGAGGGCTACACGCGCCCGGTCAACTACGAGCGCAACGGCCAGGCGATCGAGGGCGAAGAGTTCATCGCAAAGAAGATCGGCCACGACGTCGCGCGAACCCGCTACGAGGTGGACCGTACCCCGCGCAACTCAGCCGGACGAGACGCAGCCGCCTACGAGTCGCCGCAACGGACGAACGCTGTGGCTCAGGCCGCTCCGGTCAGCATGTGAGTTCAGGAGCCACGCCATGACGAACGATCAGAACCAAGAACCCACAGCACCCGATCTCCCCGTTGGCCCGTCCGAAGTGGATGAGCCCGACGTGTTCGACGGGCCGCCCCAGGTCACCAACGCCGACATGCCCGACCCGCCTCACCCAGTGAACTGGAACCTGCTGACGGCTCACGAGCTGGAGCAGGAATGGCTCGCGCTGAACCGGTGGGTGGACTGGCTGCGCCGCACCTACGGTCTGCAAGTCTCTGTGATTCCGCCGTTCTGGCATCACCATCCGGAGATGGTCTGGGAGTTGTCGGCACTGCACCTGCACTGGCTTGGTGCCTACGACCCCGAGCAGAACGCGTCCGCACCTCTCGGCTGGCACCGCGACTTCGCCGACGCGCGAGACCGCCTTCGCTACTGGGTCACCGCTTGCAGCACGCGCGGGGACCGCGACCGTCCCACCCGGCAGGCCGCCTGGCCCGGCGAAGAGTCCCTTTCAATCCAAGAGGTGAAGTTCGACGACAGGGACGAGGAGTTCGCGGACTTCGTGATCGCCCAAGTCCGCAAGCGGCAGGAAGCCGAAGACGAGTTCTACGCCAGTCTCGCCGACGACGAGGGTCCGTAGACCGATGAGCCGCTACGTCAAGAAGACCGACCGCCGCTCCTACGAGGAGCGGTCGTTCTCCGTCCGGGCCGTCCACCGTGAACGCGCCGACTTGCACAAGCTCGCCGAAGTGCTGATCCGGCTGACGTTGCAGGAGACAGGTGATAGCCGAGCCGCCCGCGAAGCGGTCCGGGTGCCCGACACCTACCGGGCGACTCCCGGTGACCTGGCCGCCTCCGAGGCCGCCCGGTAGAATGAACCTTGCAAGCCTCGCAATGCGGGGTGTTGTGGCTCAAACCTCGTCATCTGGCGGGCAACACGCACCGAGACCATCGGGTCTCGCCCTACAGCCTTCACCGGCTGCTCTCACGATCAACACCCCTCCCACCGCAGTGGGAGCGCGAGGGTCGAACCGCGTGAGAGTGAGCCCCCGATGACCACCGTCGCCGATGATCCAACGGCCAGCCTGATCGACCCACCCCGAAATGCTGCCGTCGCAGTGTCCTACCTTCGGGTCTCCACCCGAGAGCAAGCAGAGAAGGGCGGCACCGACGAGGGATTCTCGATCCCCGCCCAGCGCGATGCCACCCGGCGCAAGGCCGAACAGCTCGGCGCCGGCATCGTCGAAGAGTTCATCGACGCAGGAGCCTCCGCCAAGTCATCCGACCGGCCCGAGCTGATGCGGATGATCCAGTACGTCAAGGCCAACAAGGTCTCCTACTGCATCGTCCACAAGGTCGACCGGCTCGCCCGCAACCGCGCCGACGACGTGAGCATCCACCTCGCACTCCAACAGTGCGGGGTCATGCTCGTATCCGCGACAGAGAACATCGACGAGACGCCCTCCGGGATGCTGCTGCACGGCATCATGTCCACAATCGCCGAGTTCTACTCCCGCAACCTCGCCACCGAGGTCACCAAGGGCATGACCCAGAAGGCCATCGGTGGCGGCACGAACGGACGGGCTCCCATCGGCTACCTCAACGTCCGCAAGCGCGACGAGATGGGACGCGAGCTCCGCACCATCGAACTCGACCCCGAGCGCGCGCCCATGATCGAGTGGGCCTTCAAGGCATACGCCTCCGGGAACTGGAGCGTCAGCCAGCTCCACGACGAACTCACCTCGCGCGGACTGCGCAGCCTGCCCACGCCGAAGAGGCCGGCGAAGCCCTTGGCCGTGTCCACCATCCATCGCCTCCTGACCAACCCGTACTACAAGGGCGATGTCGTCTACCGGGGCACCCGCTACAAGGGCAACCACCCGGCGCTCGTGCCTGCCGAGGTCTGGTACCAGGTCCAGTCCGTGCTCACCGCGCACCAGTGCGCCGTCGAGGCAACCCAAGTCCACGGCCACTACCTCAAAGGCACCATCCACTGCGGCCAGTGCGGCTCCAGGCTCATCGTCTCCAACGCGAAGAACCGCCACGGCAACGTGTACTGCTACTTCGTATGCTCCGGGCGCCACTCCAAGCGCACCGACTGCACGCGCCAGGCGATGCTCATCGAGGACATCGAGAAGCTCGTCGAGGACTACTACTCGCGCGTCCAGATCACGCCGGCTCAGCAGGACGCACTCGCGGGGATGCTCCACCACGAGTTCGACCGGCTCATGGCCGCGGAAACCGAGGAACTGGAACGCCTCACCACCAACCGCGACCGGCTCGAAAGCGAGCAAGACCGCCTCATGCAAGCGTACTACGCCGACGCGATCCCGCTCTCCGTGCTCAAGCGCGAGCAAGACCGCATCGTCGCCGAACTCGACCAGGTGACCCGCCGTATCGACGCCCACTTCGGTGACTACGCCGACGCTCGCGCCCACCTCGACGACGCCCTCGGCCTGCTCGCCAACTGCGCTGACATCTACACTCGCTGCGACGACACCAACCGGCGGCTATGCAACCAGGCGTTCTTCACAAAGGTCTACATCGACGAGGACAACGAGCTGCGCGTCGAGCACAACCGGCCCTTCGAAATGCTCCTCGATCCGCAGGTCAACGCCAACGCGCTGACCTGGGCCGCAGACGTGAACAAGGCCCGAACCTCTGCCAACGTTTCCATTGGCAAGGGTTCGAGCCTCGTGCGCGGGGTGGAGGAGATGGGACTCGAACCCACGACCCCCTGCTTGCAAAGCAGGTGCTCTAGCCAACTGAGCTACACCCCCAAGGGAATCTTTGATTCTAGGCGTGCACCGGGCTCCCTGGGTAATCAGGTGCCAGCCCGCCCGGAGCCGGCGCCCACCGCGCCCGAGGGCCTAGCGTTCCTCGGTCTGCGCGGGGACGAGCCCGACCTGCCCGGGGTGGCCTTCAACGTCGAGTTCACCCGACTCGCCAACAACCACGTTGGTGGTCGCGGTGGTGTCGACATCGTCGCGCGATGTCTGTTGGCCACCGACCTTCACCTCGGGAGCGGAGTCGTCACCTCCAGCGATCTGCCAGATTCCGATGACGATCAGTCCCAGCGCTACGACGATTGCGGGAACAGCGATGATCCGCCGCAGCCGGTGCGGGTTGGAATCGTTTGAACTTTGGCCGTCGCCCTCGGTCACCAACGCATTGTCTCCTCGATCAAGCCGTGGTCGAGCGTAGTGCGGCCATCGGTCGGCGCCCGATCACTGGTGCAACTCGCCTTCCGCGACGAGCTTGTCGAGCCGAAGGTCCGGCTCCTCGGCGACGAGGCGATCGAGCCAGTAGGTCGATTCGAACAGTGCCAACAGGGCGCCATCGGAACGTTCGAGCACCTCGACCCCGCGCATGGACTTGAGCCGTTCGCGCCCGTCGTCGTCGGTGAGCCGGCACACGCGGTACGCCGTCGGCTCGAGTTCGACCTCGGCCCCGAACTCCGACTGGAGTCGGTACGCTACCACTTCGAACTGCATCGGCCCGACCGCGGCGAGAATCGGTGCTTGATCGCCGCGCATTTCGTTGCGTAGCACCTGCACGACACCTTCCTCGTCGAGCTGGCTGATGCCCTTGCGGAACTGCTTGTAACGACCCGTGTCCTTCACTCGGGCGATCGAGAAGTGTTCGGGAGCAAACGCCGGAATCCTCGGAAACTCGACTGGCGGGCTGACGAACAGCGTGTCGCCCACGCGCACCTCGTTCGCGTTGACGAGGCCGACGACGTCTCCGGGGAATGCCTCCTCGACCGTCTCGCGATCCTGTCCGAAAACCTGGTGTGCGTACTTGGTGGCGAACGGTTTGCCGGTGCGCTGATGGGTGACGACCATGCCGCGCTCGAAACGTCCCGAACACACCCGGAAGAACGCGATGCGGTCCCGATGCGATGGATCCATGTTGGCCGCAACCTTGAACACGAACCCGGAGAACGGGTCGTCGAGTGCCCGGGTCTCACCCTTGGTCGTCGTCGGCCGGGGGGCGGGCGGAGGAACCAGATCGATCACCCCATCGAGCAACTTGCCGACCCCGAAATTCGTCATCGCGGATCCGACGAACAGCGGGGTCGTCATTCCGGCGAGGAACGTCTCGTCGTCGAAGTCCTGCCCCGCGGCTTCAAGGAGTTCGAGTTCCTCCATACATGCCTCCCACGCCGAACCCTCTTCGATAGCGGCGCGCTCGGGATCGACGAGCTCCTCGGGGGCGATGGTCGCGCCGCGCGCGGTGCGGGTGAAACGGGTGTACTCGCCGCTTCTGCGGTCGACGACACCACGAAAGTCGCCGGGAATCCCGACCGGCCAGGTGACCGGCGTCGGCTGAACTCCGATCATCGTCTCGATCTCGTCGAGCAACTCCAGGCCGTCGCGCCCCGGACGGTCCCACTTGTTGATGAAGGTCAACAGCGGAAGGCCACGGTCGCGACAGACCTCGAACAGCTTGAGCGTCTGGGGCTCGATGCCCTTTGCCGCGTCGAGCACCATCACCGCGGCGTCGGCCGCGGTCAACACCCGGTAGGTGTCCTCGGAGAAGTCGCGGTGCCCGGGGGTGTCGAGCAGGTTCACGGTGCATCCGCGGTACGGGAACTGCAACACGGTCGACGAGATGGAGATACCGCGCTGTTGCTCCAGCGCCATCCAGTCGGAGGTGGCGCTACGGCGGTCGCCTCGTGCCTTGACCGTGCCCGCCTCCTGATTGATCGCACCGCCATACAGGAGAAACTTCTCGGTCAACGTGGTCTTGCCGGCATCGGGGTGCGAGATGATGGCGAAGGTCCGCCGCTTGGCCGACTCGGTAAGGATGTTGGTCACGCTCGTGCCTGTTCGATCGAGAAGGTGCCGACGCGTCGAAAATCGGCCCGCTCCATAGTGGCCGAACGACCGCGGCAACCCGAAGTTCGCGGCGACGGGTCGAGGTGGTCGACCGTCAGTCGATGGCGATCACGCTGAACGTGGCAAGACGCCGGATGGTCCCGGCCGAGGTTGTGGCCTCGACCAGCAGGGTGTGCGAACCGGGCTCCAGCGTCGAGAAGGCGAAGCCGTCGGCGGCGAGGTCGAACGGTGCGGTGGTCTCGATGACCGGTGTTCCGTACCCGCTCGGGTCGTTCAACCAATACCGAACAGCGCTGACGCCGGGCTCGTCGAAGAACGCCCAGACGGTGCCGCCCACCTTGGCTCCGTTCAGCGGGACACGGGCTCGATGGCTGGCGTAATTCGACACGTAGATTCCGTCGGGCCCCGACACCACCGGCGTGCCCACGGGGGCCGTGGTGGTCGTCGCGGCAGGCCGACTCGTCGTGGTCGGCGAATTCCTGCGTGGGGCAGTCGTGGAGGATGTGCTCGACGGCGGGTCGAGGGGCGTTGTCACCTCGGGTTCGGTGGCAGGCACGCTCGGTGACGGTTGGGTCGTCGTGGTCGTCGTTGTCGAGGTGGTCGTCGGCGTGGTCGTCGCACGTGGCTCGGACGGCGGTGGCGCGACATCGCTCGGGGCCGCGATGTCAGCGTTTCGGGCCTTGTGGGCTTGATAGGCGAGCGGACCAGACACCGCCGTGGTCACCGACGTTGACACGACGAGCGCGAGAACGACGCGGAATGTCAACATTCCGCTCAGGATTCCCATCCAAGTTTTGATCTTGGCGTTCATCGTTCAGTCATCGTCAAAGTCGGTCGCTCGAAGGGGTCCGGCGACGGGTGGTGGCATCTAGCCCTGGTCGAGTTGGATGATCCCGAGGCGCACCGCGCTGAGCACGGCGTGGGTCAGGCTCTGGGTGTCGAGTCGCCGGTAGATCGCGTTCAGATGGTTGTGAACCGTCTTTTGGGTAATGCCCAATTCGCGTGCGACCTGCTTGGTTCCGTGGCCGTTCGCGACCATCTGGAGGATTTCGACCTGCCGGTCGCTCAGGAGATCGTCGGTGACGGAGGCGGATTCGACCGCGCGCAGCATGGACACGGCGAGGGCCGGGCTGAGGAACGTCTCGCCGGCAGCGACGATACGGATGGTGTTGAGTACCTCGGCAAAGGAGGTTCCCTTCGTGAGATACCCCGAAGCGCCGGCGGAGATCGCCCCACGGGTGCGGGCCGGGTCGTCGTGCATCGTCAACACCAACACCTTGACCTCGGGCAACTCCGTGGTGATTCGGCGGGTCGCCTCGATGCCATCCATGACGGGCATCGACAGGTCCATCAAGACGACGTCCGGCAACAAGGTGCGTGCGAGTTCGACCGCTTCCTCTCCGTTGCCCGCCTCGCCGATGACCTCTTCGCCGGCGGCTTCGAGCCCCCGCCGAATGCCCTCACGGAGGATCTGATGGTCATCAGCCAACAAGATTCTGAGCATGTGTGTCTTCCTTCCTCGCCGGGGTGGTGCCGACTTCAACATGAATGGTTGTTCCGTGGTCCGGGGCGCTGTCGACCGAGATGCGCGCACCGATGACATCGGCGCGTTCGCGCATTCCGACAAGCCCATAGGCGCTCTCTCGCACCCCGTTGGACGGATCGAACCCGCGGCCGTCGTCGGTGACCGTCAGCGAAGCCGTCGGACCGTTGACGTTCCATGTCACCGAAACGTTGCCCGCTTGGGCGTGCTTGTCGATGTTGTTCAACGTCTCCTGCAGGATTCGCAGGAGTTCGTTCTCCACCGGCACCGAGAGCCGCGATCGTGGGTGTTCGACGGTGAACTCGACCTCAAGGCCAGTGCGTTCAGCGAAACGCTCGATGTGTTCGGCGGCCACCTCGGAAAACGGTCGCTCCCGCGTCACGGTGGAGCGAAGCTGGCGCAGGGTCTCTCGTAGTTCGTCGAGCGCGGTCTGGACGTCTCCGTGGAGTTGTTCGAGCTGCGGATCGCTCGGGCCGTGATCGTCGATGTAGCGCTCGAGTTCGAAACTGATGTAGGTGAGCCACTGACCCAGCCGGTCGTGGAGGTCTCGAGCGATCCGGACCCGTTCCTCCTCGGCCCCAAGCGTCCGGAGCCGCCCGAACCAGCGCGCATTGTCGAGGGTGAGGGCCACGATGTCGGCCATCCCCGCCAGGACGATCCGGTCGCTTTCGGAGTACTGCCCGGGCGTCGGATGTTCGAGCGCCAACAGGCCCACGGTGCGACCACGCGCAACCAACGCGGTGTACAGACCCGAACCGGAGTGGCGATTGATTCCGGGAGTGTCACCCAGTCGGAGGTCGCCGACGAGACACGGTCCCCGGCTCTCGAGTGCCCGACGTAACGGTGCGGGCAGGGTGTGGAGCCGATACGCGGTTTCGACGGTGGCGCCTTCGGAGAGTTTCGGCACCCATTCCTCGGAGGGGTCGTCATATTCGAAGAGGCACAGCACCCGGTTGTGAAACGTGTTGACGAGTTGCTGACGAGCGTTGTCGAGTACATCGCGTTGGCTGAGCGAGGCGGGAAGCGTGCGGGCCACCGAGTTCAACATGGTGAGCAGATCGTTTGCCTCGGAGAGGGCGAGCATCTGACCGGACATCGCCAGGCGACGCTCATGGGATTCGATGAGTCGGCTGCGAACGAATGCGCTGCCGGCGACGACGAGGACCGCAGCGATCGCCATGACCAGGAATTCCTGGAGGAATGCGTCGCCGAGATCGCCGCCGAATGCCATCGTCGACATCAAGGTGACCGTCCAGCCGAGGCACCACCCGAGTGCTCCGAGGCGGTATCCCCATCCGAGTGCGGGGACGGCCAAGGCGACGAGGAAACAGAAAATGAACGGCGATGTAGGCCCCGCACTGATCCCCACCCCCAGGCCGAAGATCGCGACGTCGATCAGTGCGACGATCTGAGCGCCCCGATCGGGGGCACCGAGCTGAGTCGGAATGATCGAGCGCCAGCTCGTCAGGAACAGACAAACGGTCAACGACACCACGACGCTGTAGGAGCCGCCGAATGCCTGTTGGGCGCCGAAAATCATGCCGTACGCGATGGCGGCCCACCGAGCCGCGGTAATCGCTGGTGGAAGGGCGGCGTGGGCCTCCGGAGAGAGCTTCAAGTGGCGAGATGCGGTATCGGTGCCACCGAGGCGAAGCGTCCTCAACGCGGTAAATACTTCTTCAGGGTCGTACGCTGTCGACGCGCTCGAAACAACGCCAGCGGCCGCGGCGCGGCCCATCGTTTTCGGGTTGCCTGATTCGAGCATCGAGTCCTCCGCGAGCCGACGAGGCCGCGAGTTGCCACGCGAGTCGTCGCGGGCGCATGTGCATGCTGCAGGCGCGAGCGATGAACCGCAATAAATCGTACCGGAATTAGGACAATTGCCTGTCAAGCAGGGTAAAAGCCTACGGCTCGATGGGTAGGATGACTCATCCGTAATCGAGGCAGGTTGAACCGATGGAATCCACGACCGATTCGATTGATGAGAAGTCGCTCGGTGTTCTTGCCGGCAGCGAAGCCGCGGCGGTGCAAATCCCGGGTGCCCGTCGTCCGGATCGCCGAACCTCACTCGACGTAGGGGGACTCTCGATCTCGAGGGTTGAATGGGGGCCACCGGACGCCCCGCCACTGCTGTTCGCCCACGGGGGGTTCGATTTTGCCGAGACGTTGAACGTCTTTGCCCCCAAGCTCGTCGAACGCGGTTGGCGCGTGGTCAGTTGGGACCACCGTGGACACGGTCATTCGGAGTGGGCACAGCTCTACAGTCTCGAGGCCGATATTCGAGATGCGGCGTTCGTCGTGGAGTCGGTTTCAGCCGAACGATTCCCGCTCATAGGCCATTCCAAGGGCGGGGCCATGTGCCTCCAGCTTGCGGTGTTGTTTCCCCACAAATTCACCCACCTGGTGAACCTTGACGGACTTCCATCCCGCAAGACGATGCCAGATGTCGCCGAACATCAGCGGATTCGAATGGTCGCATCCGCGCTCGAGAATTGGCTGGGCCACCGGGCTTCACTGGTCGATCGACAACGCCCAGCGGGCACGATTGCCGAACTGGCACAGCGGCGCGGGCGGATGAACACGCGAGCGACAACGGAATGGTTGCAGTATCTGGTCACGGTCGGGGGGCGGCGTGATGTCGATGGGTGGCGGTGGCGGATCGACCCGACGCTTCGAATGGGAGGGTTCGGACCGTGGCGTCCCGAATGGTCGATGTACCGACTCCCCGAGGTGACGATGCCGCTGTTGGCCATCTTGTGCGGCGAACCGGAACTGATGGGATGGGGCACCCGCGTCGAAGACGTCGAACCGTACCTTCCCATCGGTGCCGAGTTGATGGAACTCGCGGGCATCGGACATTTCATGCACATCGAACAGCCGGACCTGTTGGTACAGATCATCGGTTCGTTCATCGGAGATCCGCAATGATCACCCGGCTGCAACACGGACGAGTGGAACTCGCGCTACACCGGTTGCGAGACGGCGACACGACCACCCCGTTGCTGTTGTTGCACCCGCTGGGGTCGCGCACCCCCGAAGTCGCTCCGAACTGGAGCGACCGGTGGCCCGGTCCGGTGTTCGGGTTGGACTTCACCGGCCACGGAGCCTCGACCGTTCCTCGAGGCGGCGGCTACTCGGCCGAAGTGCTGCTCGCAGACGTCGACACCGCCTTGACCCACCTCGGCGCCGTGTCGATCGTCGGTCGGGGACTGGGCGGATACGTCGGACTGCTTGCGGCGGGTGCCCGCCCGTCTGGCGTGCGCGGAGTGGTCATCGATGACGGTCCCGGTCTGACCGGAGGGGGAACGGTGCCCTCCAGCCCATCGTTTGTGGCTCCGGTATTCGGGTCCTCGTCGAGTCCGGACCCGTTTGCGCTTCAGGAACTGTCGCGAGACATTCGGCCACCCGACTACGTGCGGAATTTCGCTCGATTCGCCTTGGAAGGTTCACCGGCGGCCGAACCGATCATCGTTTCAGCGAGGATTCTGCCGGCATGGTTGGAAGCGGTCGCGGACGAACACGGCGTCGTTCGATGTTCGTTCGAGGCCGCGGTCGAACGTCTCGGTCGCTGAGCAACCCGCGTTTGCGAACCGGATTGTTGTTCGCACGGATTTCAGTCGTCGGTCTCGAGATCCGCAACGATCTCAGTCACCCGTAGCCGCGCCCGTTCGAGGCGTTCCCGGCACAGCGAGACGAGTTGTGATGCTCGTTCGACCCGGTCGGCCAAGATGTCGATGTCGACGTCTGGGCGGTCGAGTTCCGCGAGGATCGCTTCGAGTTCGGCCATCGCGTCGACGTAACCGATGGATTCATCGGAGGAACCCGATGAGGGGGGCGATGTTGTGGTCATGTTTCGTTTCCTTCGAGGGAGTCGACCGTTGCGGTCAGCGCTGCGTCGTGCAGCGTGATGAAGAGGCGGTCGCCGACCGCAATGTTGGCGGCCGTTGCGAGCGCACCCGTCGCGGTTCGCGTGATGCTCCAGCCACGCGCCATGGCCGCGGACGGGTCGTAGGCGCGCAACACCGCCTCGATCGCGTCGAGTTGGACGACCCGTTCAGCGAGTCGTTGGGGCGCTGTTCGGGTGACAAGGCCCGCCGAGCGTTCGACGCGTTCGGATGAGGTCCGGATAGATCCCTCGGCGAGTCGGGTGATGGAGATCGCGGCGCTCAACAGACGTCGGTCGGCGCGTCGCAGATCGGTTCCGGTTGACGTCGAGACCTGGGCGCTTGCGAGCCGCAACCTTGTTTCGCCTCGTTGAAGGGCCGACCCGACGGCATCGAGGATCTGCTCGAAGGTCCCGTCGAGCGCCCGAGCGGCGTCGCGAACCGTGTCGATGACCCCCGCGGCGCACGCGGTTGGTGTCTTGAATGACCGTTGGGCGACCTCATCGGCGACGGTCCGGTCGGTCTCGTGACCGAGGCCCACCCAAACCGGGATCGGGCAGGTGGCGATCGCCCGAGCAACCCGCTCGTCGTCGAAGGCCACCAGGTCGGTCCGAGCCCCACCGCCACGAGCGATCAGGATCAGATCGGGGTCGAGCAGTTCGCCGCGTTCGATCGCCGTCACGATGGATTCGGGCGCGTCGGCACCTTGGACGCGAGCGTCGATCGTCGTCAGATCGAACCCGAACCCCGACTGACGTAACTCATCGAGCGCATCGGCGTGCGCGGCGCTGCCGATACTTGTGATGATCACGACCCGAAGCGGCAGCGGCGGTGTTTCGAGGCGCTGTTGGGCTTCGAGTAGACCCTCGTCTTGGAGCGCTGCGAGCAAGCGGGCGCGGTCTGCGGCGAGCGATCCGAGCGTGAAGACCGGGTCGATGCCGCTCATGCGCAGTTGCAGTTGGCTGCGTGCGGAGTACACCTCCACGGTGCCGCGTATGCGAACGCGAACCCCATCGCCCATGCGGACGGATCCGCCGCTGCGTTTCAGGTGGCGATTCACGTTGACGCGGTGCCATTCGAACAGGGTGACGGCGAGGGTGTGGGGTGAGCGTTGCCGCTCATCGAGATCGCGTTCGATCAGTGTGAAGTAGACGTGGCCGGCCGCAGAGCGTTGAAGGTTGGAAATCTCCCCTTCAACCCAGACTTCTCCACCGAGTGAGTTCGCCACGACGGCGTTCACCCAATCGATGAGTTGTGGAATTTTCCACGTGGTGGTCTCGGTCACGCCGGTGAGGCTACCGATGACCTCCGACGGTCTCGTGCATGTCCCGAGCGTCTCGTTGGTTACTGTGGGGTCACTTCGGAGGTTGCGGGGGCGCGATGTCGGCAACGAGTGAACCTGCATCGGACCCGATCCTGCGTTCGTCAGGCGGATTCGACGGTGGCCAGCCGACGGTGGCCGCCGACGAGGTGCGCCCGCCTCGTCGCTGGATGTCGGTTCGCGACCCTTCGGCGCAGGCGCGCACAACCGTCGGCGGAGTGCTGTTCTGGCAGATCTTGGCGAACAGCGTCGGGGTCGCGCTGGTCGCGCTGTACGTGATGGTGCTCTTTCCGTCGGGATCCGAGGAGCGGGTCCGTTTCACGGCGCTGGTGTTCGTGATCTATGTGACCGTCATCGTGGTGGTCGGGGTGCCGATCAACGTGTTCCTGCTCGGCCGCGCCGTTCGCTGGGTTCGCGAAGGGGTGCAACCAACTCCGAGCCAGCGGCGTTTGCTGTTTCGCCTCCCCCTGTACGAGACCCTCCCGTGTGTCGTGTGGTGGATCGGCGGTTCGGTCATCTTCGGAGTCCTCAACAAGACGTCGTCGCGCGTGTCGATCGGGATCTTCTTCGCCGGTTTGGTGACCTGTGCCGCGCTGTACCTCCTCGTCGAATCCCATTTCCGACCCGTGTTCGCCCTCGCTCTACGCCACGCCGACCTGCCCGACGGCCGCCGAGATCTGCTGCCGCGCCTGATGCTGACGTGGGCGCTGGGAAGCGCGGTGCCGATCGCCCTGTTGGGGATTGCTCCGCTCCTGAACGACAACTTCGAGGCGCGCCGCATGCCGTGGATTGCGGGGTTCTCGGTCCTCGGAGGCGGTGCGGTCATGGTCATCGGGACGCTGTCGGTATCGCGTCCGCTCACGCGGGTGCGCGAAGCGCTGTGGGACGTGGAACGCGGGCAACTCGACATCGAATTGCCCATCGACGACCTCGGTGAGATCGGACGGCTCTCCAAGGGAGTCAACGATATGGTCGCAGGGCTGCGCGAACGCGAACGGCTCCGCGAGCAGTTCGGCCATCAGGTCGGCCGGGGGGCCTTTGAGGTGGCCCAAGGATCTGAGGAGGCGCTGAGCTCGGTGGGGGTGTTACGAACGGTTGCGGTCCTGTTCGTCGACCTCGAGGGCTTCACGCGCTACAGCGAACGCCACGACCCGGGTCAGGTCGTCGACATGTTGAATCGTTTCTTCGAGGTCGTGGTGACCACGGTCAACCGGGAGGGCGGGTGGGTGAACAAGTTCGAAGGGGACGCAGCGCTGTGCCTCTTCGGGGTACCCGATGTCGAGGAGGACTACGCCTCGCGCGCGCTGATTGCGGCGGCGAGGATGCGCAGCGACCTCCAGCGGGTGCGGTTCGACCCGAACGGTATCGCCGAGGAACGACTGAATGCGGGGATTGCGGTGGCGACCGGGCCCGTGATCGCCGGGTTTCTCGGGACTCCCGAGCGGTACGAGTACACGGTGATCGGCGACTGTGTGAACCTCGCGTCACGCCTGTGTGACCTCGCCAAGACCGTTCCAGGTAAGACGCTCGTGACCCGCGAGGCGTGGGAGCAGGCCGGCCGACCGGATGGCTGGCGGATGGGGTCGACGCTTCGGGTTCGCGGTCGCCGCCAGCGGGTGTCGACGATGGAGGCGCAGACCGAGTTGCGAATCGGACGTCGGCCGATCCGTCGCTCGTAAGCGGGGTGGGTTGACCGTGAGCGCGCGGCGCTCAGTCGTCGCGGTTGAGCGTCGTGTACAACTCGCGGTAAAGGCCCTCGGACGCGAGGAGTTCGAGATGCGTGCCGCGTTGAACGATTCGCCCTTCGTTCATCACCAGGATCATGTCGGCATCGATGATGGTGGACAGTCGGTGAGCGACGACGAGTGCGGTGCGCCCGGCAAGTGCGCGGGCCAGCGCCAACTGCACGAGGTGTTCGTTCTCGGCGTCGAGGTGGCTCGTCGCCTCGTCGAGCACGACGATGGCCGGATCCTTCAACAACATCCGAGCGATCGCGAGGCGTTGCTTCTCGCCGCCGCTGAGCCGATAGCCGCGTTCGCCTACGACGGTGTCGAACCCGTCCGGCAGCCGTTCGATCACCTCGAGAACCTGAGCCGCAGCGGTCGCCTCGCGCAGTTCCTCCAGGGTGGCACCCTCGCGTGCGAATCGCAGGTTCTCGGCCACCGTCGTATGGAACATGTGGGAATCCTGCGCAACCACGCCGATCGATGCCCGCAGCTCGCGTTGTGACACCTCGCGAACATCGACGCCGTCGATTCGAACGGCGCCCTCGGTGACATCCCACAAGCGACTGACCAATGAGACGAGCGTCGACTTCCCCGAACCCGACGGTCCGACGATCGCCGCCATCTGTCCCGGCTCGATGGTGGCGACGATGTCGTGCAACACGGGGAGCTCCTCGCCCTGGTGTTGTCCGAAGCCGCCTTCGAGCGAGGCGATCGAGTCGGGGCTCGACGTCGGGTATCGAAACGAGACGTGATCGAACTCGACGCGTCCCTGCACCGGTGACAATGCGGTTGGCTCGGCCGGGTCGGTGATCGACGAAGGTGCGTCGAGAATCTCAAAGACGCGCTCGAAGCTCACCAACGCGCTCATGATGTCGACTCTGGCATTGGTGAGTCCGGTGAGCGGTTCGTAGATTCGGACAACGAGCGCTGCGAGAGCGGTCAGGGTGCCCAGGGTGATCGCGCCGTCGATCACCTGCCGTCCGCCCCACCAGTAGATGGCGGCGGTACCGACCGCGCCGAGCAGCCCGAGCACCGCCATGAAGATTCGGGTGAACATGGCAGAACGCACGCCGATGTCTCGCACATGGGCGGCCTGGGCGGAAAAGCGCGCGAGCTCGCGGTCCTCGTCGCCGTAGGTCTTGACCAGCAATGCCCCCGAGACGCCGAACCGCTCGGTCATGAGGTTGTTCATCTCGGCGTTGTGTTGCATACCCGATCGGGTGATGGCGGCGAGGCGTGTGCCGATTCGCCGGGCGGGCAGGATGAACAGCGGCAGCAGCAGCACCGACGCGATGGTGAGTCGCCATTCGAGACGGGCCATCGCGGCGAGCGTCACGGCGACGGTGACGAGGTTCGACACGACGGTGCCGAGCGTGCCGGTGAAGGCGCGCTGAGCTCCGATGACGTCGTTGTTCAAGCGACTGATGAGCGATCCGGTTTGGGAGCGGGTGAAAAACCCGAGCGGAAGGCGTTGGACGTGGTCGTAGAGCTGACGACGCAGGTCATAGATGAGCCCTTCGCCGATCGTGGCCGACGAGAACCGTTCCAGCAGGCTGAGCCCCGCGGAGGCGATGGCCGCGACCACCACGAGGAGCGACAGCACGGTGAGCTGTCGGCGGTCCTTGGCTGGGAGCGCGTCGTCGATGATGGCCTTGAACAGAAATGGGGGTGCAAGCCCCAGGAGGGCTCCGAGCACGATCGTGGTGACGAACCCTACGAGTCGGCGGCGCTGCGGACGCGCATAGGCGGCGACGCGACGCGCCAAGCGGCGGTCGATCGAACGGTTGTTCGCTCCCTCGGCAGGGTTGGCCATGGAGTGTAGGACATGCACAGGTGGGCTCCAGCGGGAGGGGTGGTGTGCTCCGCGGCGAGCGGCAACACAACGTGGCTTGATCGGTTTCCCCGCTGACCCCGACGTTGCGGAGGCGAACCGGCCCCGATGCGGGGCTGACTCGCGCTCCAAGCCGTTCGTCTGGCGGAGAGTGGGGGATTCGAACCCCCGGAGGCCGTAACCTCAACGGTTTTCGAGACCGTCCCATTCGTCCGCTCTGGCAACTCTCCGCCGACAAAGATAGCGGAACGTCACCGGGGCCGTGCCAGTCGACCGATGCCGGAGCCCTCGGGCGACCGTGTGGTCAGGCGCCGCGACGGGCCTCGAAGAACTTGGTGAGGATCCCGGCACACTCCTGTTCGAAAACGCGGGGCCGTACGTCGAATTCGTGGTTCAGCCTGGGATCGCTGCCCATGTTGTACAACGAGCCGACCGCACCGGCTTTGAGGTCGGCTGCGCCGTACACGACGCCGCCGATCCGTGCAGCCCACATCGCTCCCGCGCACATCGGGCAGGGTTCGAGGGTGACGACGATCGTCACCTCGTTGAGGCGCCATTCGCCGAGGTTTCGAGCGGCCTGCGCGATGGCGAGCAGTTCGGCGTGGGCCAGCGGATCCGCATCGATCGTGCGACGGTTGTGGGCGCTCGCGATCACCTCACCGTCGTGGATGGCGAGCGCGCCGATGGGAAGATCCCCCGCCTCGATCGACGTCGCAGCTACCTCAAGGGCCTGGCGCATGAAACGTTCGGGGTCGGCGAGTACTGCGGGGTCGATGGGCATGAGGCCGATCGTAGGTGACTGATAGCGTGCGCCCGAGATGGTGCTCGCGACCGTGCTCGCTGTGGGATCCGCCGCGATCCATGCGTCGTGGAACCTGCTCATCAAGACCGGACGTGACCGCACACTGTCGGGTTGGGGACAGTTCAGCGCCGCGGCGGTCCTTGCAGGGTTGGCGCTGTGTGTCGTCGGATTCCCGGGGCGTGCCGCCGTGCCGTATCTCGTTGCCACAGCCACGATTCACATCGTGTACGTCGAGTGTCTGGTGGCGGCGTACCACCACGGTGATTTCTCCATCGCGTATCCGATCGCCCGGGGCAGTGGCGCTGTACTTGCAGCGCTGGCGGCGGTAGTTCTACTCGGAGACTCGATGTCCTCGTTGGCGTGGGCGTCGATCGCAGTGGCGGCCGGCGGGCTGATTTCTCTGCGCTGGGGTGCTGACCTCACCGATGCTTCCGACTCGCTGGCGATGGTGTTCGCGCTTGGCACCGGCGTGATGATCGCCGCCTACTCCGTGGTCGACGCCGCAGGGGCGCGGGCGGTCGACTCGGGTGTCTCCTACGGGTTGGCATCGGTCGGTGCCGCGGGTATGGCGGTGACGCTGGCCAACCTCGCCCGGCCCAGTCGCCGTCGTCGAGCGGGTGAATTGCTTGTCGATTGGCGCCGACACCTCGCCGGAGGTGCGGGCACGTTGGCGGCGTACACGATGGTGCTGGTGGCGGTGCGGCGGGCGCCGGTCGGGTACGTGACCATGTTGCGCGAGTCCTCGGTGGTGCTCGGCGCGCTCATCGGCTGGTTGGTGCTTGCCGAGCCGATGGGATCGCGCCGTGTCGTGTCATCCGCCGTCGTGCTTGCGGGCCTGGTCGCGCTCGTCGTTGTCGGTGCCTGATTCGACCGGGTCGCTCGCCGTGACAAACTGGCGTCGAATGTCCGCTGGCCCCGCACTCGACGCCATTCTCGTGACCTGTGACGTTTCGCCATGGGCCGAGGCCCAACGGGTAGCCCTGCTCGACGCGCTCGAGGCGCTTCACTGCAATGTGGAGGTCGCCTCGTGGGACGAGCAGCGGGACTGGGGTTCGGCGGCGGGCATCGTGGTGGTCAGTCCGTTCAACACCGCGCCGCTCCACGATGAATTCCTCGCGTGGGTCGAGCGGTGCGAGGAACAGGCCACGCTGGTCAATTCGGCGGCGTTGTTGAACTTGGACTCACATCGACGGTACCTGTTCGATCTCGAGGCGGCGGGTGTGCCGATCGTGGCGACGCGTCAGGTGGCGGGGGATGCTCCGTGGCAGTTCCAACGGGCGGTGTTGCGCCGTTTCGAAGGGACCGTCGTGATGAAGCCCGCAGTTGCGGCATCGAAGTTCGGCTATGGGATCGGTCCCGCAGACAGCATCGACACGATGGCGCACCTCGAGGCGCTCTGTCTTCTCGGCGATGCCGTGATTCAGCCGTACATCTCGACCGTCGATACGGTGGGCGTCGCGCAGATCGTGTTACTTCGCGGCGAGGTCCGTCATGCGGTGCGAAAGGTCCGCGACGTCACGGTGGAGCACACGGTGCAACCCGAGGAGCGTGAGGTCATCGCGGCGGCACTCGACGCCTTGCCGGAGATTCCGGTCGCGGCGTCGGTGGAACTCGTCTGGGTCGGCGACGAACCGGCGCTGCTGTCGTTCGATCTCGTCGGGCCGAACCTGCACGCCGGCGCTTCCGGCTCGATCGTGGACCAGTACGCCCGCGTTCTACTCGATACCATCCATCGCCCCCGCATCGGGGTCGTGACGCCCTGACCTTCCCGCCCCACTCGTTCTCCGATAACCAGTGGTCGTGATCACGACCACTGGTTATCGGAGAACGGTCACACAGCGGAGACGGTGGGATTCGAACCCACGGTGAGTTGCCCCACACACGCGTTCCAGGCGTGCCGAATCGTCCGCTCTCGCACGTCTCCAATGAATGTCGGCAGGCATCGTAGCGGCTCAGTCACGTCGGAGCGAAGGCGGTGCCGACTCACACGAGATGGCACCGGTGTCGGGCTCCGCTACACTTGCCACCGGTCCGTGCTCTGGTGAGACGGTCGGGTCCTGTGCAACGTCGGTCCGTGAACCGGGTCAGGGTCGGAAGGCAGCAGCCCTCAGCGATTTCCGGTGGGTGCCGCAGATCGCCTGACCGTCTCACCAGGGTCCGGGCCGATGCAATTTTCGGTCATCGATGCTTCCTGCGCACCGTCAGGCGGCAACGAGCCACAGCAGCAACAGGTTCGCCGAGTTGAAGATGGCGTGCGCGATGACCGCCGCGCCGAGCCGTCCGGTCGCCTTGGTGATGATGCCCAGACACAGGCCCAGGACGGAGAGCGACAGAATCAGATTGACGTTGCCCCAACCCTGATCCGGGGTGAAATGCATCGAGCCGAAGATCACCGATTGGACGATGAGCGACGGCCAGGTTCCCAGCTTGTCAAGGAGCCCGCGAAGCATGGCGCCGCGAAACAGCAGTTCCTCGGTGATCGGAGCGAGTAGACCCGCCAGGACCAACAGGAACAGGAAGTAACCACCGGAGATGCCGTCGGCCCCGACCCCCTCCAGGTTGGACCCGGTTTCGGCACCGAAACCCAGCGTCAACAGGTTGATCACGATCATCGCTGCGTACATGACGACCGCCGTGACCACACCGAGCGGGAGGTCGATCCACCGCACCCTTACCCCGATCGATCGCAGCGCTCCGCGCGAACCCCAGTGGTGAGCACACGCCAGGGCGACCGCCGGCATACCCAACACCGACATCACCAGCACCACGAGCCCGAGAACCGCAGTTCCCAGACCCATCTCGTCGGCGGAACCGGCGACCCACAGCTGGGTGGCGAACATCGCGACCATGAAGACCGCAGTGACGATCGCCGCGGGGAACCGGATCGGTGTCAGTGGCGGCCACCATCGTTCGGGGGCCTCGTCGGGATCCGACACCGCGTTCGGTGGGATCGGGGACCAGGTGGCAGCCGGATCGATCCAGCGGTACCCATCCCACCAGAGCCACCGGCCGACGCCTGGCTGGAAGTGCCACCCGGGCGGGGCGACTGGCGGGGATCCGGGCATCGACATGTCACCAGGATACGGACGGGGAGTCGGCGGTCCGATCGCGAGCCTGCGTGCCGTGCATGATTCGAGTCGTCCACTGGCCACCGCCTGCTCACCGGTGTGGACCCCGGTAGATTGTCGTGATGGCCCATCAGTCGCTCTATCGCCGGTATCGACCGCGTCGCTTCGCCGATGTTCGCGGCCAGGGCCATGTCATCAAGGCACTGCGAAACGCGGTCGCTCAGGGCACCGAAGGCCATGCCTACCTGTTCTCGGGGCCCCGCGGAACCGGCAAGACCTCGACCGCGCGGATCCTCGCCAAGGCGCTGAATTGTCCCAACCTCGTCGACGGTGAGCCGTGTGTGGAGTGCGACAGCTGCCGCTCGATCGAAAATGGCTCGAGCTACGACCTGTTCGAACTCGACGCTGCGTCGAACAACGGCGTCGATGCGATGCGCGACCTGATCAGCCGAACGGTCGTGGGGTCGCCGGGGCGGACCAAGGTGTACATCCTCGACGAGGTGCACATGTTGTCGCCGGCGGCGTCCAACGCATTGCTCAAAACACTCGAAGAGCCGCCGGATCACGTCGTGTTCGTACTCGCCACGACCGATCCGCAAAAAGTGCTCCCGACCATTCGCAGCCGAACCCAGCATTTCGAGTTCTCATTGCTGTCCGCGAACGAACTCGCCGACTACGTGCGGTGGATCGGCACCGATGCGGGCCTCGACATCGACGAGACCGCGGTCGAACACGTGGTTCGCCATGGTCGCGGATCGGCCCGCGACACGTTGTCGGCACTCGACATGGTGGTCGCCGCCGGCGGGGTGAGCGACCGGGCCGACTCGGTCGATGAGATCGTCGCCGCGCTGAGCGGGCGAGATACCGGCCGCGTGATGTCGGCGATCGCGGACGCTGTGGCACAGGGCCGCGAGCCGCGGGTGCTCGCGGAGAACCTTCTGACCACGCTACGCGACGCGTTTCTCACATCGGTCCACGCGACCCTCGATCATCTCTCGGACGCGGATCAGACCAAGATGGCAGAGACGGCAGCAGCGCTTGGCACGGCGACCATCACCAGGGCGCTTGAATCCATCGGTGCGGCGATCGTCGAGATGCGTCAGGCGGCGGATCCCCGTGTGCCCCTCGAGGTGGCGCTGATCAGACTGACGACACCGAGTGCATCTGCGGACCTCGACGACCTGCTGCAACGCATCGAGGACCTCGAGCGCCGAGTTGCCCGAGGCGCAGGCTCGGCAGGTCCGGCCGCCATCGACGCTGACGCATCGGATCAGCGAGCGAACACGCCAATCGACTCGCCGAACGACGCACCCCGTGGAGCGCCCTCCGCTCCGGCTGCCCCGCAGAGGCCCGTCGCTCCGGGAGCGGCGTCGAGCCCTGCCGACATCCGGGCGCAGCTTGCGGCCCGCAAGAATCCCGGCGGTCCCACTTCAGCGCCGCCGATTCCGTCACGTCGCGCCACCGGTGCCGCCGGTGCCGCCGGTGCCGCCGGGGACGACCCTGCCACACGTCGGCCACCCGAGCCGCCCCAGGCCGCGGCCGCCGTATCCGCCCCGCCCACCGTCGCAGCGGAGGAATCGGACCGACCTCAAACAGTCGCCGGTTCCGGGGCCCCGGTCACGCTCGAGCAGCTCGCGGCGGTGATGGCCGAGTCGGTCATCCCAACCTTGGGCGGGATGAACAAGTCGCTGTTCAACGCCGGGCGCTTCGTCGGTGAGCGCGATGGCATGTGGGAGTTCGCCCTCGACAACGCTCCGGAACGCGTGGTGAGCCGGGCCCAGGGGGCGATCGGCGATATCGAGGCCATCCTTGCGTCTCGGCTGGGCGTGGCGGTGCGGGTGCATCTGACGAGCACCACGGCGGGTGCTTCACCACAGGCCATTCGACGTGACGTCGGACCGGCTTCGACGCCGGCCGCGCCGGCGAGCCAGTCGAGCGGTGAACGCAGCGCGGCTGGCCCGCCCGCCACCACCGCAGCGGTCTCGCCCGAGGACGCGGCACCGCACGATGAAGATGACGACGAATATGTCGACATCGATGTCCATGAACTCGAAGACGCAAACGACACGGCAATCTCCGGCCTCGACAAGGTCATAGCGGCCTTTCCCGGCGCGGTGGTGATGGAGGAGGACCAATGACCGACGATTCGAACAACCCGCTCGGCGGGCTCGACCTTGGCGCGTTGCTCGGTGCCGCTCAGAACATGCAGGCACAGATGCACGAGAGCCAGCAGCGACTCGCCGAGACCGTGGTCGAAGGCAGCGCGGCGGGTGGACTCGTCAAGGTGGGGGTCACCGCAGCGTTCCAGTTCGAACACGTCGTGATCGACCCCGAGGCCATCAACCCGCAGGACACCTCCGAGCTGGAGGATCTGGTGTTGGCGGCGCTCCGAGACGCTGCCAACCAGATCGCCGAGTTGCAGGCAGCCGCGAACCCGCTGGCCGGGTTGGGAGATTCGCTCGGTGGCTCACTGGGCGGTCTCGGCGGTCTCCTCGGCGGAGCCTGATGGCCGACTACGCCCAGTCGATTCAGGAGTTGATCGACGCGTTTGGTCGCCTTCCCGGGGTTGGCCCGAAGTCGGCACAGCGCATTGCCTTTCATTTGCTGAAGGTCGACAAGGCTGAATCCCAGCGCCTGATAGCGGCCATCGCGGCGGCGATCGACAAGGTCGGATTCTGCGACCGCTGTTTCAACTTCGCGGAAGCCGAACTGTGCGCGATCTGCGCCGATCCAGGCCGTGACGCTCATCTCATCTGCGTGGTCGAGGAACCCCGAGACGTCGTCGCCATCGAGCGCACTCGAGAGTTCAAGGGCCGCTATCACGTTCTCGGAGGGGCGATCGACCACCTCCAAGGCGTCGGCCCAGAGCAATTGAAGATCCGCGAGCTGCTCACCAGGATCGGTGCCGAGGAGGTCACCGAGGTGATCCTGTGCACCAACCCCAACATCGAGGGCGAGGCCACCGCGCTGTATCTCCAGCGGATGTTGCAGATACCGGATCTGACGGTGTCGAGGATCGCGAGCGGTCTGCCGGTGGGCGGAGACCTCGAGTACGCCGACGAATTGACGCTCGGTCGAGCGTTGGAGGGTCGACGGGTCATCGGGGAGCAGGCTGGCGCGAGGTAACGTCGCCCCCATGTCCGCAGAACGTCAGCTGATCTCCTCCGGCTCACCCTGGGAACTCACCTACGGCTACTCACGGGCCGTGAGATTCGGCAGCCGCGTGTTCGTCGCCGGCACGGCGCCGCAGTACGAGGACGGAGTATGCCCGCAGGACCCGATACTGCAGGCGCGCCGATGTTTCGAGATCGTGGAAAAGGCGCTCGCAGATGCTGGCGCGTCGTTCAAAGACGTTGTGCGCACGCGGATGTACCTCGTCGATGTGGGCGATTTCGATGCGGTCGCGGCGGTGCACGGCGAAATTTTCCACGACGTCCGTCCGGCGAACACCACCGTGGTCGTCGCGGCGCTGCTGGACCCGGCGTGGAAGGTTGAAGTCGAGGTCGAGGCCATCATCAACAAGGACCGCTCGCCCCATTTCTGACCATCTCTGAGCCGCTGAGGTCGTCGGTCGAGTGGTCGCGCCGCTGGCACCGCCTTGGGAGGCGTGGTGGTCAGGAGGCCGTGTCGTCGAAGACGTAGAGGCTTCCGCCGTAACAGGCCACCCATACCCGGTTGTCGGTACGGTCGTAGGTGATGCCGATCGGGTGATGACCGGTCGGCAGGCGTTGAATCTGGGTCATATCCGAGGTGCGAATCTTGCTGACCGCGTCCGAGTCGTAGTTCACCACGTACAACGAGCGGCCGTCGGGCGCGATGGTCATCGAGCGGGGTTGGCTCGGGGAGGCAACCTTGGCAACGACGGTGCGGGTGGCCACGTCGATCTTGGCGACCTTGCCCTCACCGTTCAGCGTCGCGTAGAGAAACTCCCCGGCGGGGTCCAACACGAGATGTCGGGGACCCTGGCCGACTCCGGTGATCCACTGCACCGAGTCGTCGACGAGGTTGACCACGGCGATGTCCTTGGTTCCCATCACCGCCACGAACACGGTCGTGTTGTCGGGCATCACGGCGATGCCGCGGGGGAAACGACCGATCGGGATCCGACGGGTCTCTTTGCCCGTGGCGGCGTCGACCACGCTGAGGTCGTACCCACACCAGTTGGTGGTGAGCACCGTTGCGTCATCAGGGGTGACCGCCACGTACTTCGGAACCGGCCCAACCTCGATGACCTGATCGATCTCCAAGCTCGCGGTGTCGACGCGGTACAGGTACGAGTTGTCCCACGATCCCTTGCTGCACTTGTCGTTTCCCGGATTGGAAAAGCCAGGGCCGGACATCTCGTAGTTGGAGACATAGGCCTTTGTGCCGTCGTGGGAGAACGCCATCTCGACCGGTGAGCCGGTCGTTGTCCCCGCGTGGTCCGGATACCCCCAGTCGGCCGGGTTGATCGAGTCGGGGATCGACTTCACGAGCGCGAACGACCGGTCGTACACCGTGATCGTGTGGCTGTACATCATGTTCTGGGCGAAGAACAGCCCGTTCGCCGAGGCTTCGATCGACTTGGGGGTGAGCGGCCCATCGGTGATGACCGAGAGCTTGGCCATCTGGCGCTGATCCGATGGCACCGGGTGCAGCACCGCCGGAGCCGCGGCCTCGACCGTCGAGTCGATCACGGCTGGATCATCGCCGTCGGTCGCCGGGTCGGTGCTCGACTGTTCAGGTGGCCCAGCCGGAGCGTCCGCCGCTTCGGCCTCGCCAGACGTCGCGTCAGCGGTTGCGACCTGAAGGGCAGCATGGTCGGACTTGTCCTCAGCAGTGACCTCGTAGGCGCCGACGCACCCGCTGCAGACCACGACGACGCCAGCGGACAGTGCCGCGAGTCGGGTCGCGAGGTTGGGACCGCGGCGGGTTCGAATCACGGCGACAGTCTTGCATCCGCCGTCGCCGGCCAGCGACGTGGTGGGCTCACACCATGGTTCCGCACCGAGGTTCGGCGACGGTCGGCTACTCACGATGCAACGCTGCCCCAATCTCCTCGGAGGGTGGAGCCGAGGTTCGCGGCGCGAACATCGGCTGTTCAAAGACCACGTCGACGATGGTCCCATCGAAGGTGAACGGAATCTCGTAGTCGTCGCAGACCGGCAGGCCTGCATCGTGGCCGATCCGCAGCCCGGCACCGCCGATCTGCCAGCGGAACGGTAGGTCGTCGTCGATCGATCCCGCGGCGACCTCCGCTCCGTCGACCTCGATGCCGATCGGTCCGCCACCGGAGCCGTGACGGTCTCGGCGGTACCTCACGGTGACGCGATGGTCGCCGGGATCGAGGCTGATCGGCGCCCGCAGGGTGACCGGGTTGCCGAACAGGTTGAACGTCACCGTCGGTGCCCCTTCGATCAGGTAGAGCGCCCACCCGCTGTTCCAATCTCCGAGCGCGGCGATGATGCCGTCGGCGCGGTCGCCGACCTGCACGTTCGCGTGGACCACGATGCCTCCTCCCATCCCAGGCAGCGCATCTTCATTGATTGGGCCGGCGCCGGGGAGGTACCGCGACAGGTGGACGGGCGGATTCGGATTGGGTTCGAGCGCGATCGCTCGTCCGATGAAGCTGTCGTCGAGCGGGAGTACCTGATGGCGCCCCGCCTCGACCCACCATCGATCGGTGAGTGTCCGCAGGGTCTCCGGGTGGTCCGCGGCGAGGTCGGTCGATTCGGAGAAGTCGTTGCGCAGGTCGAACAGCGACCATCGGTCGGTGGCGAAATCCTGGCTGCCGGTGACCAGTTCCTGTTCGATGCTGACCTGGCGGCCCACGTGGTCGGTGGTCGCCTTCCAGCCGTCGTGGAAGATCGCTCGGCTCCCGAGCATCTCGAAGTACTGCGTGTCGCGGGGATCCGCGGCATCGACATCGTTGAGCGAGGCGACGAGTGAAGCGCCGTGAACCGGTTGCTGGTCGACCCCATCGACGGTGCTCGGAGCCTGCAGGCCGATTGCGTCGAGCAGGGTGGGGAACAGGTCGATGGCATGACAGAACTGGCTGCGAACAGAACCGCGCTCGGTCGACTCGATGGCTCCGGGCCACGAAACGATCAGCGGGGTTCGGGTCCCGCCGAGCCAGGCGAAGCGTTTCCACAGTCGAAACGGCGTGTTGCCGGCCCAGGCCCAACCCCACGCGTAGTGGTTGTAGGCACGCACGCCACCGAGCTCGTCGATGCGCGAGAGCGAGTCGTCGAAGTCGTCGAGGCGATCGTGGGTGAAGCGGTGCTCGTTGTGGCTCCCGATCGGCCCGCCCTCGGCGCTGGTCCCGTTGTCGCTGATGAGCATCACGATCGTGTTGTCGCGTTCGCCGATGTCGTCCAGCACCGACAACAGGCGTCCTATCTGGTCGTCGGTATGGCTGAGGAACCCGGCGAAGCACTCCATCTGACGGGCGAACAGGCGACGCTCGTCATCGCAGAGCGATGCCCACTCCTGCACCCACGGCGGACGCTCGGTCAACACCGTGTCGGCGGGGACCACTCCCTCGGTCACCTGCTTGGCGAACATGCGCTCGCGCCAACGATCCCAACCGTCGTCGAAGTGGCCGGCGTACCGATCGATCCACGGCTGCGGGGCCTGATGCGGTGCGTGCATCGCTCCCGGAGCGAAGTAGAGAAAGAACGGTTTGGCCGGTCGGGCGTGCTTCTGGTCGAGGATGAGCTGGCGCGAGCGTTCGACGAGGTCCTCGGTGAGGTGGTAGCCGTCTTCAGGAGTCGACGGCGGGTCGACGAAGGTGTTGTCGCACACCAGCTCGGGGGTCCATTGGTTCGCGTCTCCGGCGAGGAACCCGTAGTAGCGCTCGAAACCGAGACCGAGGGGCCACTGGTCGAAAGGTCCCGCCGCGGTCTGTTCCCATCGGGGGATGAGGTGCCACTTGCCGACGGCGAAGGTGGAGTACCCGTTGTCTTTCAGGATTCGCGGCAACGTTGCCGCCGACGAGGGGATTCGCCCGTCGTAGCCGGGAAACCCGATCGGAACGTCGCTGAGGAATCCCATCCCCACCGAGTGATGATTGCGCCCGGTGAGCAGCGCGGCACGGGTCGGAGAACACAGCGCCGTGACGTGAAAGCGGTTGTAGCGCAAGCCTTCGCCGGCGAGCGCGTCGATGTTCGGTGTGTCGATGTCGGAACCGAAGCAGCCGAGCTGGCCGAAACCGACGTCGTCGAGCACGATCACCACGACGTTGGGGGCGCCGGGTGGCGGAGTCGGCCGCGGCGAGAAGCTCGGCGTCGATTCGGCGATGGTCATTCCGATGCGTGCGGGCATGGGGCCTCCATGGAGATGGGCAGCGCGTCGGGGGGTGGTGAGGGTCGTTGGTTATGACTGGGGGGGGGGCGGGGACCGCGCCCCCAACAACGACAACACTGACGGAACGCTAGATGGTCTTGACGAGGAGGGCGTCGCCCTGGCCGCCGCCGCCGCACAACGCAGCAGCGCCGGTGCCGCCGCCACGCCGGGCGAGTTCGTTGAGGAGGGTCAACACGATTCGCGTGCCCGACATGCCGATCGGGTGACCGAGGGCGATGGCGCCGCCGTTGACGTTGGTGACGTCCGCGGTGATGCCGAGGTCGTTCATCGAGGCGACGCCGACCGCGGCGAAGGCTTCGTTGAGTTCGAACAGGTCGACGTCGCCGACCCCGAGCCCGGCGCGCTCGAGCGCCTGGAAGATGGCGCGGCTCGGCTGGGTGAGCAGCGAGGTGTCCGGGCCGGCAACCTGGCCGTTGCCGATGATTTCGCCAAGGGGCGTCACGCCGAGCTTGTCCGCAGCGGCCTTCGACGCGACCACGACAGCGGCACCGCCGTCGGAGATCTGCGAGGCGTTGGCGGCGGTGATGTTGCCGGCAGGGTCGAACGCCGGGCGAAGTGAGGCGAGGGATTCGAGCGTGGTCTCGGCACGAACACCCTCGTCCTCGGCGAACACGAGCGGGTCGCCCTTGCGCTGGGGAATTTCGACCTTCACGATTTCGGCATCGAACTTGCCGTCCTTCTGTGCGGCCGCAGCGCGTGCGTTCGACAGGTAGGCGACCTGGTCCTGCTCATCGCGGGTGAGGCCGGCAACTCCGGCGTACTTCTCGGTGGCAGCGCCCATGGCGAGGCTGTCGATGGCACACGTGAGTCCGTCGAACATCATCGAGTCGATGACCTTCTTGTCGCCCATGCGGTACCCGCCGCGGGCGCCGGGAAGCAGGTACGGGGCATTCGTCATCGACTCCATGCCGCCGGCGACGACGATGTCGGCCTGACCTGACTGGATCAGCAGGTCGGCCATCATGATCGAGTTGATACCGGACAGGCAGACCTTGTTGATCGTCGTTGCCGGAACCGTCATCGGAATTCCCGCGGCCACGGCGGCCTGGCGGGCGGTCATCTGGCCGGCCCCGCCGAGGAGCACCTGGCCCATGAAGACGTAATCGACCTGTTCGCCCGAGATCCCTGCGCGCTCGAGCGCGGCCTTGATGGCGAGTCCGCCGAGGTCGCTGCCGCTGAAGTTCGCGAGCCCGCCCGAGAGCTTGCCGATCGGGGTACGAGCCCCGCTGATAATCACCGATCCGGCCATATAGAGTCCCCTTGGTCGTGGATGGTTGTGATCGGTCGATGTTACCGGTCGGTAACCGGCCTCTGCCAACGCCGACCGGCGGCCGGGTCCGGTCTGGGCAAGAGGTATCGTCAGTCGTTATCGTCTTGCGCCATGTCGATGCAACACATCCTCGAAGCCATCCAGAACGGTGCCTCGGGCGAGGAACTCGCCGCGCTGCCTCTCCCAGAGTCCTATCGGGCGGCGTATGTGCTGCGCGACGAACAGACGATGTGGGACGGCGTCGAGTCCGAGGATAAGGACCCCCGTCAGTCGCTTCACGTGGGTGAGGTCGCCACGCCGGAGATCGCGCCGGACGAGGTGTACATCGCGGTCATGGCCTCGTCGATCAACTTCAACACGGTGTGGACCTCGATCTTCGAACCCCTGCCGACCTTCCTCTTCCTCGACCGGCTGGGTAAGGAATCGGTCTGGGGTGCGCGCCACGCTCAGGACTTCCACGTCGTCGGTTCCGATGCGTCGGCAGTGGTGTTGCGTGTTGGCTCCGCGGTGCGCAACTGGAAACCGGGCGACCACGTCACGGTGCACTGCAACTACCTCGACGACCAGGATCCGTCCGCACACAACGATTCGATGCTGGCGGCGAATCAGCGCATCTGGGGATTCGAGACGAACTACGGCGGCCTCGCGGACCTGTCGATCGTGAAGGCCAATCAGCTCATGCCGAAGCCGGCCCACCTGTCGTGGGAGGAAGCGGCGGTGAACGCGTTGTGCGCATCGACGTCCTACCGCATGCTCGTCGGCGATCACGCCGGACGCATGAAGCAGGGCGACAACGTGTTCATCTGGGGAGCGACCGGCGGTATTGGTGCCTATGCGGCACAGCTCGTCCTCAACGGCGGGGGAACCCCGGTTGGCGTCGTGTCCTCGGAGAATCGGGTGAAGCTCCTGAACGCGATGGGCGTCGAGCATGCGATCGACCGTCGCGAGGAGAACTACCAGTTCTGGAGCGACGAGCACACCCAGGACGAAAGTGAATGGCGCCGCCTGGGCAAGAAGGTCCGTTCGCTCATCGGCGATGATCCCGACATCGTGTTCGAGCATCCGGGCCGCTCGACGATGGGCGCCTCGGTGTTCATCACCAAGCGCGGCGGCAAGATCGTCACCTGCGCGGCGACTTCCGGCTACATGCTCGAGTTCGACAACCGCCACCTGTGGATGAAGCTGAAGAGCATCATCTCCAGCCATTTCGCGAACTACCAGGAAGCCTGGAACATGAACCAGCTCATCTCTCAGGGTCGTATCCAGCCCGTGATGAGCGAGGTGTTCTCACTCGACCAGGTCGGCGAGGCCGCCCTCAAAGTCCACCGCAACCAGGCCGAAGGCAAACTGGGTGTGCTGTGCCTGGCTCCGGAGGCCGGCCAGGGCATCACCGACCCGGAGTTCCGCGAGCAGGTCGGTGAGGATCGCATCACGTTGTTTGCCCGCCACGCCCGCGGCGAGCTGTAACGACCGGCGGCCAGGAGCCGCCGGTTTCAACCGAATGCGTCGATGAGGATCGACGCGACCCTCGTGACCGCCCAGATCGTCAACACGAGGATCGGAAGTGCGGCATACAAGCACGCCACGAGCGCAACGCCACGGCCGGCGTTGCGCTCGGCGTGCCAGCGGGTGTCGACGAGGCCCGCCCAACAAAGGCCGACGGCGGCCAACCAGATGGCCCCGCACACGACGAGGGCGATGGTGTTCGAGGTGGCGGAATCGGACCAGGCGAAAAGTCGCTCGAGCGGATCGCTCGCCCAGTCGAAATCGTCGTGGCGTCGATTGCCGAAGTCGAACGACAGGTCGGGCTCATCGGGGCGACCGAATGTCCAGGCTGTCGCGACCGACAGCAGGGCTTGGCCAATGACCGAACAGACGATGGCGGCGATATGGGCGATGTAGGACACGGGTCGTTCCACGATGACCCGTGTGGCCGTGAGCGAATCGGCGATACTGCGGTGCCCGGGCAACAAGATGAGCACGGCCGAGGCCACGATCACGACACCACCGGCGATGGCCACCCCTTGGATCACCCGGTCGAGCCACCCAGCCGGGCCGATCACCCATGAGAACAGCACGAGGATCAACACGATCGCCGAGGAATGGGAGACCCAGGCCCGTAGGTGAAACTGCCGCTGGCTGACGACCGCACCGTAGTGATGCGACACGATGCGTATCCCGACCTGGCGCATCCCGAGGGTCGCACCATTGCGCCACGCTGGCACGACGAGCACCAGGTGCACCGACGCCGCGATCCACATCGCCGCGAGAGCTGCGATGAACCGCGCGATCCAGATCGACGGTTCACAGTCGGCGGGCGCGTCTGACGTCGCGCAGCCTCCCAGTGTCGAGGTCATGATTGCGTCGATGAACGCGATGCCCAGAAGTCCCAACGCGATGCAGTAAGCGAGAACGGTTGCATCGATTCCGAAGGCGACCAGGCGTCGTCCGATCCGTCCGGTGCGCAGCAACGTGACGTCTGACCCGTCTGGCCGCTCGCCGATCGCGGTCATCGTTTCCATGGTTCGGGGACCCTCCTGTCCTCGGTCGGATCGTACCCACTTTGGCGCCGATGACCAGGACTGGGTTCTCGCATGGTCGCTGCGGCATCGGTCGTGGAACACTGGAGGCATGATTCTGACCGAGATTGATCACGTGGCCATTGCCGTCAACGACCTCGAGGCGGCGATCGAGTACTACCGCAGCGCATTCGGCGCCGAGGTGCATCACCGCGAGATCGTCGACTCCGACGGTGTCGAGGAGGCCCTGGTCAAAGTGGCCGATTCGTACATCCAGCTCACCGCGGCAACCCGCCCGGATTCGCCCATCGCCAAGTCGATCGAAAAACGCGGCGAAGGCCTCCACCACATCGGGTACCGCGTGGACGACTGCCAGGCCGCGCTCGACGCGATGGTCGCCGCGGGCGCGACCCCGATCGACAAGGCCCCACGCCCCGGCAGCCGTGGCACCACGGTGGCGTTCATCCACCCGAAGGGCAGCTTCGGGACGCTCATCGAACTCGTGCAGGAAAACTGATCGTCGGCCTCTCTTGAGGGCTTGCGGTCGACGCCTTGGCGTGCGGCGTCCGAGCCGTTCGAGTTGTCACCGTCGAGTTGTGGCAGGGTTCTTCCATGCAGGTCCACCTTGTCGATGGCACGTATGAGCTCTTTCGGTACTTCTATGCGCCGGGTGGCGGCAAGCACCTGAACGACGTCGGTGAAGAGGTTGGTGCGGTTCGCAGCGTGCTGCGCTCGGTCACCGCGTTGCTGGAGGACGGGGCCACCCACGTCGGGGTGGCCACCGACCATGTGATCGAGAGTTTCCGCAACGAGCTCTATGCCGGCTACAAGGACGGATCGGGAATCGACCCGGTGCTGTTCGGGCAATTCCCGCTCCTCGAGGCGGCGCTGGAGGCGGCCGGGTGCACGGTCTGGGCAATGGTGGAGTTCGAGGCCGACGACGCGCTCGGCGCGGCGGCCGCGGTCGCCGCGGCGGACCCCGACGTCACCCGCGCGTTGATCTGCACCCCCGACAAGGATCTGGCGCAATGCGTCGTCGACCCGAAGGTGGCGCAGTTCGATCGCCGGGCAGGCGTTATCCGCGACGAGGCGGCAGTGTTGGAGAAATTCGGGGTGATGCCAGCGTCGATTCCGGATTGGCTCGGGCTGGTCGGCGACACCGCAGACGGCTTTCCCGGTCTCGCCGGTTGGGGCGCGAAGTCGGCAGCGGCGGTGTTGCGACGCTACGAGCACATCGAGAACATTCCCCTCGCCCCGGGGCAGTGGGACATCACCGTTCGCGGATCACAGAAGCTGTGCTCCGTACTCGCCGAGCATCTCGACGACGCACTGCTGTTCCGAACGATCGCCACGATCCGGCTGGATGTTCCTGTCGGAACTCCGGCGCAATGGCGTTGGAGCGGGGTCGGTTCCGGGTTCGACGAAATGTGCGATCGTCTCGACGCCCACGACGTGCACCGCCGACTCACGAAGCTCGCCGGGCAGCGCTTCGGCTGAGGCGGGTTCGCGACCTGGGGCAACGGCTGGGGGTCAACGATCGAACTCTCCGTTGGAGAACAGGTGCGCCAACTCGATCGGCACCGGCGCGTCGAGTTGGTCGTAACGGCACTGATCGGGCGCCTTGTCGGGTCGCCAACGAAGGAACTTCGCCGGATGTCGAAGCCGACCGGCGGTAAGACCCTGATAACCGATCTCCGCGACGAGTTCGCAGCGAAGCGGCACCCATGATTGGTCGCGCTGTTGGTTCCAACGGTTGGGTGCGCCCGGCATGCGTCCAGACGTCGCATGCGCCTCGGCCTCGCCCCATTCGGCCCATGGGTGGCCATCGAGTCCGCCGTCGACGAATGGGGCCAACTCGTCGAGCAGTTCCACCCGCCGCGCCGCGGCAAAGCTTGAGGCCACACCGATGGAATGCAAGGTCGCGTCGTCATCGAGGAGACCCAACAGCAGCGACCCGACGCCGGCACCGTCCTTGTGAACCCGATAGCCGGCCACCACCACGTCTGCGGTGCGCTGGTGCTTGATCTTGAGGATCGAGCGCTTGTTTTGCAGGTACGGATCGCCGGTGGCCTTGGCCATCACTCCGTCGAATCCGGCGCCCTCGAATCGGGTGAACCAGTCGGCGGCCACGGTGCGGTCGGTGGTCGCCGGCGACAGGTGCAGCGGCGGCGACGTCGGGTCCATCACCGACTCCAGCAGCGCTCGGCGCTCGCCGAACGGTGTCGTCTGGTGGTCGGTGTCGCCGAGGGCGACGAGATCGAAGGCGACGAAGCTCGCCGGCGTCTCGACCGAGAGCTTGGCGATTCTCGATTCGGCCGGATGGATTCGTTGGCCGAGTGCGTCGAAATCGAGCCCACGTCCGGTGGCGACCACCACCTCGCCGTCGACCACGATTCGCTCGGGAAGCATCTCGCGTATCGGATCCATCAACTCGGGGAAGTACCGAGTCAGCGGCTTGTCGTTGCGGCTACCGAGCAGAACGTCGTCGCCATCGCGAAAGACGATGCAGCGAAACCCATCCCATTTCGGCTCGAACACGAAGCCGTGGTCCTCGCCGTCGGGAAGCGACGTTGCTGCCTTTGACAGCATGGGTCGAAAAGGGGGGACAACCGGCAACGTCATAGCGACATCGTGCCCGATGGATGGTGAGCAGCGACGGCGTTCAGTACGCGCTCCACCAGCCGTTGGGGATCGTCGTCGACGAAGAGCAACTCGAGGGTGGAGGGCGCCATGAGTCCGTCGGACGCCGCGCGCTGCATGAACTCGAGCAGCCGGTCATAGAAGCCGTTCACGTTCAACAACCCGAGGGCCTTGGGGTGCAGTCCGAGCGCCGCCCAGCACCACACCTCGAAAAGCTCCTCCATCGTCCCGATGCCGCCGGGAAGGACGAGAAACCCGTCGGCGCGCTCGAACATCTCCCGTTTCCGTTCGGGCATATCGCCGACGACGATCAATTCGGTCACGGCTTGATGCGCAACCTCGAGGTCGTAGAGGTGTTCGGTGATGACCCCGGTGACGCGACCGCCGGTGGCGAGGCACGCGTCCGCGATGTCGCCCATCAACCCGGAGCTGCCGCCGCCGTAGACGAGATCGGCTCCGGACTCGGCCACCGCTCGACCGGTGCGTCGGGCCATGTCGGAAAACGCCGGGTCCCCGCCGGGGCGCGACGCCAGGTAGGCGCAGAGTTGAGGACGTGACGTCTTGTTGGTCGAGGTCATGAGTCGCCACGGTAGCGATTCGGTGCGGTTTGGCGTTTCGCCGTAATCTCTCAAACCTATGGATCACTCGCTTGCCGAACGCGTCGACGACCTCCTCCGCCGCAAGGAAGAGGCCCGCCAACCCGGTTCCGAACGCTCGGTCGAGCGTCAACGTTCCCGGGGAAAGATGCTCGCTCGGGAACGGATCGAGTACCTCCTCGACGAGGGGTCGTTCCACGAACTCGATGGTCTTGCCCGCTCACGCTCGGCCTCTGCAACCGAACGCCCCTACACCGACGGTGTGGTGACCGGTTGGGGAACGGTCGAGGGGCGACAGGTCTTTGTCTTCTCACAGGACTTCACGCTGTTCGGCGGAGCGCTCGGTGAGGTCTACGCCGAAAAGATCCACAAGGTCATGGACATGGCGTTGAAGGTCGGAGCCCCCGTCATCGGGCTGAATGACGGCGCCGGCGCCCGTATTCAGGAAGGTTCGGTGTCGCTCGCCAGCTACGGCGGCATCTTCTATCGCAACGTGAAGGCCTCGGGGGTCACCCCGCAGATCTCGGTGATCATGGGCCCATGCGCGGGCGGCTCGGTGTACAGCCCGATCCTGACCGACTTCATCTTCATGGTCGACGAGACGTCGTACATGTTCATCACGGGTCCCGACGTCGTGAAGCAGGTCACCGGCGAGGACGTGAGCCAACAGGACCTCGGTGGCGCTCGGGTTCACAGCTCGAAGTCCGGTGTCGCTCAGTTCGTTTCCGCCGATGACAAGGGCGCCCTCGACGACGTTCGGTTCCTGCTCGGCTTCTTGCCCTCCAACAACCTGGAGGAAGCACCCCGGGTCGACACCGACGACCCCCACGACCGACTCGTGCCCGAGCTCATCGACATGATCCCCGCCTCGGCAAACCAGGCCTACGACATGCGTTCGGTGGTGGAGGCGATCGTCGATGACAACGAGTTTTTCGAGTACGCGCCGGCGTGGGCCCCTTCCATCATCTGCGGCTTTGCCCGCCTTGGCGGCCAGTCGGTTGGCATCGTCGGCAATCAGCCGATGGCGTTCGCCGGGGTGCTCGACATCGAGTCCTCCTCGAAGGCGGCGAAATTCGTTCGCACCTGCGACGCCTTCAATATTCCCCTCGTGACCTTCGTCGATGTCCCCGGCTTCCTGCCCGGCGTCGAGCAGGAACACAACGGCATCATCCGCCACGGGGCCAAGCTGCTGTACGCCTATTGCGAGGCAACCGTGCCCCGTATCTCGGTGATCACCCGCAAGGCCTATGGCGGCGCGTACGTCGTGATGGACTCCAAGTCGATCGGTTCGGATCTGTGTTTCGCTTGGCCGACCGCTGAGTTGGCGGTGATGGGCGCGGCTGGCGCGGTCGAGATCATCAACCGACGCGAGATCGCTGAGGCGGATGATCCAGTAGCCCGTCGCCAGGAACTCGTCGACGACTACACCGAGAACTTCTGCAACCCGTGGGAGGCGGCCGATCGCGGCTACATCGACGACGTGATCGACCCCACCGAGACCCGCATCAAGCTGATCGCCGGCCTGACGATGCTGCGCTCCAAGAGCGAGCAGCTTCCCCCTCGTAAGCACGGAAATATGCCGCTGTGATGTCCGGAACAACCGAGCCGACTTCGGCGCCCACCAATTCGACCATTACCCCGACCCCTACCGACGAGGAGGCCGCGGCGATCGCGGCCTGCCTCACGCTGTTCAGCGGGGCCGGGGCACCTGCCGATTCGAACGACGAGCCGTCGCGGTGGCGGTGGTCAGGGCGATGGTGGTCCAAGCCGGTGCCGCTGCGACGGCAACGGCCGTGGAAGTAGTTCGGCGACGAAGTTTCGCCAGGTTATTGGGCGTTTCGCGGCGATGGCAGGCGTGATCGCGCTACCGAAGGCCGTCGTGTTCGACTTCGACGGAACGATCGTCGACACCGAGACGCCACCGTTTCTCTGCGCCCGCAACGAGTTCGCTCGCCACGGCCTCGAGTTGACCCTGGAAGCCTGGCAGGTGCGGCTCGGCCGCACCGATCTCCCGCATTGGACCGAGTGGTTGGAACGGGCGGTGGGAACCCCGATCGATCGCGACGAGATCCGCAGTCGAGTACTGGAGGAGAAGAACCGGCTGACGGCGACACAGCCCGTTCGCGAGGGTGTGGTGGCGTTGATCGAACGGTGCCACGATCTCGGAGTCGCGGTCGCGGTCGCGTCGAGTTCCCAAGCGGAGTGGGTGCATCCTAATCTGCGGGCTCGGAACCTCTTCGATCACTTCGCGACGATCGTCACCCGCACCGATCGAATCCGTTCGAAGCCGGCCCCCGACTCGTATCGGCACGCGTGCGCGTTGCTCGGCGTGCATCCCGGTGATGCGTTGGCGATCGAGGATTCGCCCAATGGACTGCTCGCAGCGACCTCCGCAGGGGTGCGATGTGTGGTGGTGCCCAACGAAATGACACGGGGAATGGAGTTCACGACAGCCGAAGCTGTCGTGAACTCCTGTGCGGAGATCGCCTTCGCACGAGGTCGCTGAGGCCTATTCCTTGACAAGTTCGAGGCGCAGTTCCAACAGACCGGTGGGGCCGACCTGAGCGAACCCGTTCGAGGGGTCCTCGATTCCCCAGTCGGCGAAGGTGATCTCGTAGGTGGCCACGACGGTGATGACGCCGCCGACCCGCTTCGCTTGAAGTTCGAAGGTCACCGCTTTGGTGGTGTCTTTCAACGTGAGGTCACCGACCGCGTCGACGGTGATCTCCTCACCTTCCGCGGGCTCGGTGCCGAGTTCGATCGGCTCGGTCAGGACGAAGGTCGAGGTGGGGAAGCGATCGGTCTGCATCAGTCGCGTCTGGTATTGGTTGTCGCGCCGGTCGCTGTCGGAGGTGATCGATGCCATGTCGACGGAGAAATCGGCCTCGGTGATGGTCGTGCCGACGATGGACATCGCTCCGGTGACCTGATCGGTACGCCCCACCCCCTCGGTGCTTTGGCCGGCGAGGGTCTCGGCCACCCGGTATCCGGCGACGGTTTCGCCGCCGGGGATCCAGGTGCCGTCGAGGCTGCCGTCGAACTCGGCGGTCGTGTTTGAAGCCGGCGTGGTCGACGCCGGGCCGTCATCGCTCGAATCGTCCGCATCCGGCGTGGTGGTCGTCGAGGAGGCTTCGAGGGTGAGCGCTTCGGGTGCGTCCTCTTTGATCACGTTGATGTAGACCCAGACGCCTCCGACGACGAGGACGATGGCGGCGACTACGAGTCCGAGCACGGTTTTCAGCTTTCCCATGCGGCCCAACCCTAGGCGGTGTTGCTTGGAAAACCCTGGGCGCCACCTCTGATGTCACTCCATGCGAATGGCGGTCGTGCCAGCGTCGACCACCGCGGTCGCGTCGACCCTCGGGGCCGCCGCGGTCACGGTGGTATCGACGACCACGTACTCGGTGCGCCACTGCTGTGGGGTGATCGTGCAACGGCAGTACCCGTGGTCGACGACGTTGAGGTACTCGATGCCCTCGAATTTGACCTGCCCCAGCATCTCGGCTCCGCCGGGGAACGCGTCGATGAGGCTGTTCGAGGTGATCGAGGTGCCGACGAACTCGGTGGCGACGGGGATCCGGGCGAGTTCGGGGCCGGTGTGGAGGGTGCCGGCACCGGCGGAATGAATGTCGCCGGTGAGCACGACGACGTTGTCGATGTCGTGGTCGACGATCGTCGACAGCAATCGGTCGCGGGCCTGCGGGTAGCCGTCCCACTGATCGACATTGAGGACGATGTCGCCGATGACGAGCGAACTCATCACCGTCTGCTGTGCGAGCACCTTCCAGGTGGTGGTGGCCGCGGCGAGGCCCTCGCCGATCCACCGCTCCTGATCGGGTCCCAACATCGTTCGGTCCACCTCGAAGTCGGCACACTGCGCGCGGCTCGTGAGGATCTCGTCTCCGCACGGTTGGTCGTCGCGGTACTGGCGGCCGTCGAGGACGAAGAATTCGGCGAGCGTGCCGAATCGGATGCTGCGGTACAACTCGAGGGTCGGCCCGACCGGAGGCGGCACGCGAAGGGGTTGGTGTTCGTAGTACGCGGCGTAGGCGGCGGCGCGACGATTGGCGAACTCGGCGCCGGTGATGCCGTCCTGGCTCGTGTTGCCGGCGGTGTTGTTTTCGACCTCGTGATCGTCCCAGGTGACGATCCACGGAGCCGAGGCGCGGCTGCGCTGCAACGACTCGTCGGAGAGGTACAACTCGTAGCGGCTGCGGTATCCCCACAGATCCGTCGGTTCGTCGCCCTCGAAGGGGCGAAACGAGTCGGGGCTTCCGGCTGATTCATAGATGAAGTCCCCGAGGAAGAACACCGCGTCGGCCCGATCGGCGGCGATGGCGTCATGGGCCGTGTAGTAGCCGTGGGCGTAGTTCTGGCACGAGGCGAACACGATGTTGAGGCTGTCGAGTTGCTGGTCGTCGGCGGGTGCGGTCCTGGTTCGGCCGGTCGGGGACACGTAGTCGTCGACGCGAAAGCGGTAGAAGTACTCGGTGGCCGGGGCGAGGTCGGTGGCATCGAGATGGACCGAATAGCCCCACTGGGCGGTGGCCTCGACGATGCCGGATCCGATGATCTGCCCGAAGGCCTCGTCGACCGCCACCTCCCACGTGAGCGGAATGTCCACCAACTCCGAGGTGAGGGAGTCGCCGACGATGAGTCGGGTCCACAGGATCACCGAGGTAGGCGTCGGGTCGCCCGATGCCACGCCGAGCCGGAACGGATTCTCGGCGAGCCCGGCGGTCGCGACCTCGACGACCGTGGAGGGTTCGGGGGTGCCTCCGTCGACGCTGGTTTCCGAACGATCTCCGGACCGGCCGTCGTCGCTGCACGACACCACGACGGCGACGCTTCCGAGTCCGAGGGTCGTGAGGAAACGCCGGCGGTCGATCGGAGAGGCCATGGTGCGACGCTACTCATGGTGGGAACCACTTTTCTCGGAGCAAAGCGTCGCCTGTAGTCTTTGCCGTCAACGAAATTGGAGGCAGGCATGTCCGCAACGATCGTCGTCGGAACGCAGTGGGGCGACGAAGGCAAGGGCAAGTTCACCGACTTGATCGCCAAAGAAATGTCGATGGTGGTGCGCTACCAGGGCGGTCACAACGCGGGACATACGCTCGTCGTCGATGGCGAGACGTTCGCCCTGCAGCTCATTCCGTCGGGGGTCCTGTATCCCCACATCACGCCGGTGATCGGCAACGGTGTCGTCGTCGACCCGGTCGTCATGCTCGCCGAGATGGATAAGCTCACCGCGTCCGGGGTCGACTGCACGAAGCTGAAGGTGTCGGGCAATGCCCACGTCATCTTCCCGTACCACCAGGAGCTCGACCGCCTGATCGAACGGCACTTGGGCAAGAACAAACTCGGGACGACCAAACGGGGCATCGGCCCGACCTATGCCGACAAGGCCGCCCGCGTCGGAATCCGTCTGCAGGACCTGTTGGACGAGAAGATCTTCCGCGAGAAGCTCGCCAACGTCGTCGCTGAGAAAAACCTGGTTCTCGCCAAGATCTACAACCGGTTGGGCTTCGACGCCAACGAGCTCGCAGACCGGTATCTCTCCGAGGTCGTCCCGCGGATCCGTCCCCACATCGCCGACACCGTCTCGCTCGTTCACGAGGCGCTCGAGCGGGGCGACCACGTGTTGTTCGAGGGGGCCCAGGCGACGTTTCTCGACATCGACCACGGCACCTACCCCTACGTCACCTCGTCCAATCCGGTCGCCGGCGGTGCGTGTGTGGGCGCCGGAGTCGGTCCCCGTCACATCGATCGCGTCGTGGGCATCGCCAAGGCCTACGTGACCCGGGTGGGTTCGGGCCCGTTCCCGACCGAACTCGACAACGAGGTCGGCGAACGGCTGCGCGCGATCGGTCACGAATACGGGGTGAATACCAAGCGGCCCCGCCGCTGCGGCTGGTTCGACGCTCCGATGATGCGTCAGGCGGCACGGGTGAATTCGCTCAGCGAGATCGCGCTGACGAAACTCGACGTGTTGGACACCTTCGATTCGGTCAAGGTCTGTGTGGCTTATGAGATCGATGGGGAGCGGGTCGAGCATCTGCCGTACCATCAAAGCGACTTTCACGCCGCGACTCCGATCTACGAGGAGCTGCCGGGTTGGAAGACCGACCTGTCGGCGTTCACCCGCAAGGATCAGCTGCCCAAAGAGGCGCTCGACTACCTCAACTTCCTCGAGGCGCAGGTCGGCGTGCCGATCACGCTCGTGGGCACCGGACCCGGCCGCGACCAGTTCGTTCACTTCTCGGAGGCCTGACCTTCTCCGAGGCCTGACCCGCCCGGTTCACGGCCCGCTCAGCAACAACACCATGAATGCCGAAATGGCCCGGGCTCATGCCCGGGCCATTTCTCTGTCTTGGAGTCGAGTGGCTGGCCTACTCGCTCGGGCAGGGGTCGTCGGGTGCGCGGAAGGACCGTTCGAGGTGCTGGTTCGTTGATTTCGAATCGGGGCGCCACTCCACGGCGAGCGTGATGGGCGCGCCCGGCGCGATTCCCGACAGGGCCTCGACCGGATCCAGGGTTCCGAACTCGCCGAGGTAGCGATCGAGGCCGTCGATCCTGATGGCCAGGTGCGTCCTGCCGGCCTCGGCGTCGGTGACGCTGAACTGCAGGCGGTACGTGCCGGCCCCTTCGTCGCACATGAACGTCCCGCCCACCGGTCCGAGGTCGGCAAGCGGGAACCCGTCGATCTCGGTCGTCTCATCCGTGGGTTCCCCCAGCACCACGCCGACGGGGTCGGTGGCCCAGGAGGCGACCTGATCGCGGCGGTTGCGGTCGGTGGACACCCAGATCACCGTGCCGACGATGGCGATGAACAAGGCCATTTCGACCATCCGATTGACCGTGGCCCGACGGGACCTGTCGCGCTTCGGGGTCGCCGACACGTCGACGCGTGCAGCCGTGTGGGGCATCGTCAGTGAATTCGACTCGCCCTGCCAGATGTCGATGCGGTAGCGGGTTTCGAACAGTCGCTCCGGCGGCATCTCCACCGGTGCTGTGGTGATGTACTCAACGACCTTGGTCGCCGGCGCCAGGCGCACCTGGCACACCGTCATCTGGCCGTCTCCGACGACGAGCCCCGGAATTGCCAGGATCGGCCGGACGGGCAGGCCGACGTACGCGGCGGCGATCGCCGCCTGACGTTCGACCGACTCGATGAGGCACTGGGCATCGAAGTCGCCGCGAACAAGGCGACCGTCGCGCACGGAGACCGGCGGATCGTTCGATGCTGACGCGACGAGCCAGACACCGGTCGGACCCACGATCAGGTGCTCGATGACACCCCAGCTCGTGCGAATCCCCGGCCAGTCCCGATACTCGGACTTCAGCCCGCTCAGGGCGCGCGAGACCAACTCGCTGCTGTGTTCACCGTCGTTCCAGTGACTCGAGTCCCGCACAGTTCCTCCCGCCAAGGATTTTCCCGAGACTCCCACACGCGTCGCGCTGCAACAAGCAGAAATCCGACGGCGGCCCGACTTGAGGCGGGCCGTTCGCCGGAGGCCCACGACGCGGCGAGTGAGACCGGCATGCCCGGGCCGAGATCGGCAACCGCCTCAATCGGCTGAAGCGGCTCGAACTCGCCGAGAAAGCGTTCGACACCGTTTGCGGTCGCCGCCGGCTACGGTGACGACGTGACACGGACGAAGCACTCGCCCACCGGTTGGATGCCGGTCGGCACGGATGCCGGGTGACGGAGTGACGGCGACCGGGCGCAGTCGGCGTGCGCGTTACGCACGGCGGCGCACCGCGCGTCTCGCTCGAGTCGACAACGACCTCTCGAACGACGAGTGGCGGGCGCTGGTCGACGCCTGGGGAGCGTGCGCCTACTGCGGCGCGACGGAGCGGGCGTTGCAGCGAGACTGCGTGCTGCCCATCTCACGCGGCGGTCGGTACACCCTCGACAACGTGGTGCCCGCCTGCGGGCCCTGTAACGCCAGCAAGTGCAACGACGAGGTGACGGGCTGGCTCCGGCGCAAAAGGCTCGACGAACGCAGTTTTCTCCTCCGTCACCACGAGGTGTCCTCCGCGCTGGCCGAACGCTTCCCGCGGGCACCGACATGACCTGCGCGATCGCGGCGATCCCGAGGCCGTGACGTCCGAAACCGGCGCGTTTCGACCCGAGAATCCGTCCCGACGGGGCGGCGGCGGGGGCGACGAAATTCCGGACCCGGATCTGCGCTAAAACTACTCTCGTGCACGAGGCCATTCGATGAAGGTCGTGGTCGTTGGCTCGGGTGGTCGTGAGCACGCGCTCGCCGCAACCCTGAGCCGTACCTGCGACGTCGTAGTCACCCCGGGCAATCCCGGCATACCGAATTCGGTCCCCGACGATCCTGAGACGATCGACGCCGACCTGTACGTCATCGGCCCCGAGCAGCCGTTGGTCGACGGCCTCGCCGATCGTCTGCGCGCTGCGGGCAAGCTCGTCTTCGGCCCCGGCGCCGACGGGGCGCGCCTCGAGGGGTCCAAGGCCTACATGAAGGAACTGTTGGTTGAGGCTGGCGTTCCGACGGCGGCGCATGGGACCTTCACCGACGAGGCCGCGGCATTGGAGTTCCTCGATCAGATGACCTCGCCGTACGTCATCAAGACCGATGGACTGGCCGGTGGAAAGGGTGTGCTCGTCACCGAATCGCTCGACGAGGCCCGACAAGCGGTTCGTCGATATCTTTCCGGCGCAGCGTTCGGAGCTGCGGGTCGCACGCTCATCGTCGAGGAGGGGCTCAGCGGGCCGGAGATCTCGGTGTTCGCCATCTGCGACGGCACCAAGGCCGTCCTGTTGTCGCCGGCCCAGGACTTCAAGCGGATCAACGATGGCGACGAGGGGCCGAACACCGGTGGAATGGGGGCCTACACCCCGGTCCCCGGTGTCGATGACGCCGTGTTGGCGGACGTGTTGAATCGCTTCATCAACCCGACGTTGGAGACGCTCCGGTCGCGGGGCATCGACTACCGCGGCGTGCTGTTCGCCGGATTGATGCTGACCGCCGACGGTCCCCGGATGCTCGAGTACAACGTGCGATTCGGTGACCCGGAGTGTCAGGTCGTAACCCCTCGATTGCGCAATGACCTCGCTCAGATCCTGGCCGAGGCGGCCGCCGGCGATCTGCGCACCACTCCCGACTATGGCGAGGATGCCTTGGTGAACGTCGTGTGCGCCGCGTCGGGATATCCCCAGAACCCCCGTACCGGCGATGTGATCACCGGCATCGAGGCCGCTGCGGCCCGCGAGGGAGTCACGGTGTACTGCGCTGGGGTCGCTCGAAACGACGAGGGCGACCTCGTCACCGCGGGTGGCAGAGTGCTGAACGTCGTGGGGCGCGGCGCCACGATCGCTGAGGCCCGCGAACGGGCCTTTGCCGCGATCGACGACATCCAATTCGACGGGATGCATGTACGCCGCGACATCGCGGCCGCTGCAGCCGAAGCGTCGTGGTGATGGCGCAGATCGAAATCCGAACGGTGGGAGACCCCCGCCCCTCTTGCATGGAGATGATGTGAAGGTTGCAATTCTGATGGGGTCCGCATCGGACACCGACAAGATGAAGCCGGCGAGCGAGACGCTCGCCAAATTCGGTATCGAGGCAGATGTCCGGGTGCTGTCGGCACACCGCAACCACTCGCAGGTCTCCGATCTGGTATCGAGCGCCCGCGACAACGGTTACGTCGCGTTCATCTGCGGCGCCGGAATGGCTGCGCATCTCGCCGGAGCCGTGGCCGCCCAGACCACCCTGCCGGTCGTCGGTGTGCCGCTGTCGGGTGGTGCGCTCAACGGAGTCGACGCCCTGTATTCGACCGTGCAGATGCCCAAGGGCATTCCGGTTGCGACGGTCGCGGTCGACGGGTCGATGAATGCAGCCCTGCTCGTCGTGCAGATGTTGGCGATCAGTGACGCGGATCTCGCTGCCAAACTCGCCGATCACCGCGCCGAGATGGCCGGCGCTTGAACTCCCAGCACCCCACCCGATGAGGACTCCGTGAGCGACACCTCGATTCCGAACGTACTCGCAGCCCGCTACGCATCGACCGAGATGGTCGAGGTGTGGTCGCCGCGCCGCAAGGTGATCCTCGAGCGGCAGTTGTGGATCGCGGTGATGCGTGCGCAGGCGGAACTCGGCATCGACATCCCCGCCGAAGCGATCGCCGCGTACGAGTCGGTGATCGATCAGGTCGATCTGACATCCATTGCGGAGCGTGAACGGGTCACCCGCCACGACGTGAAGGCGCGCATCGACGAGTTCTGTGCACTGGCCGGCCACGAACACATCCACAAGGGGATGACGAGTCGCGACCTCACCGAGAACGTCGAACAGCTTCAGATCCGCCTGGCGCTCGAGTTGGTACGCGACCGAATGGTGAGCGCGCTCGCGAAGCTGGGCAATCGGGTCGGCGAATTCGCCGAGCAGCCGCTGACCGGCCGGAGCCACAACGTGGCGGCGCAGACGACCACGCTGGGCAAACGCTTTGCCAACGCCGGCCAGGAGCTGCTCGTCGCGTTCGACCGCATCGAAGACCTGTTGGAGCGCTACCCGCTGCGGGGATTGAAAGGCCCGGTGGGCACCCAACAGGATCAAATGGATCTGCTGGGAGGCGATGCGAGGGCGATGGGTGAACTCGAAGCTCGAGTTGCTGCACACCTCGGGTTCGGGCACGTGCTCACCAACGTCGGTCAGGTCTACCCACGAAGCCTCGACTTCGATGTCGTTGCGGCATTGGTGCAGGCCGCGGCGGCTCCCTCCAGCCTGGCGACGACCATGCGCTTGATGGCCGGTCATGATCTTGTGACCGAGGGGTTCAAGCCGGGCCAGGTGGGTTCGTCGGCGATGCCGCACAAGATGAACAGCCGCAGCTGCGAACGCATCTGTGGGTTTCACACCATCCTCAACGGGTATCTCACGATGGTCGGAGGCCTCGCGGGAGACCAGTGGAACGAGGGAGACGTCAGTTGTTCGGTGGTGCGCCGCGTGGCGTTGCCCGACGCGTTCTTCGCCATCGATGGTCTTTTCGAGACGTTGTTGACGGTGCTCGACGAACTCGGCGCGTATCCGGCGGTGATCCAGCGCGAACTCGACCGCTATCTGCCATTCCTCGCCACGACCAAGGTGCTCATGGCGGCGGTTCAACACGGTGTCGGGCGCGAGGTCGCCCATGAGGTCATCAAGGAGCATGCCGTGGCCGCAGCTCTGGCGATGCGCGAACACCTGGACGGTTCAAACGACCTCGTCGAGCGCCTCGAGACGGATGATCGCCTCGGCTTGGCCCCGGGGACGCTCGCCGCGCTCTTCGCGGAACCGTTGCGTTTCACGGGCAACGCCGTCGCCCAGAGCGCGGCGTTCGTCGACCAGGTCGAGGCCCTGGCACGTCGTTACCCAGCAGCCGCAGCCTACGCTCCGGCCCCGATCCTGTAGTCGCTTCTCCTCCCGCCCCAGAAAGGGCCACCCATGATTGATCTCGGTCTCCCCCACATCTACTCCGGCAAGGTCCGCGACATCTATGACGCCGGCGACGGGCGCTGGGTCATGGTCGCTTCGGACCGCATCAGCGCCTTCGACGTGGTCATGAACGAGCCCGTTCCCAACAAGGGCAGGGTCCTCACCGCAATGTCGGCGTTCTGGTTTGAACAGTTCGCCGATCTCGTCGGGAGTCATCTCATCTCCACCGATCTCGCCGATCTGCCGGAGGGCGCCCGAAACGATGAAATCGCCGGACGGTTCATGCTGGTCCGCAAGGCGGAGATGCTGCCGATCGAGTGCATCGTGCGCGGATATATCACCGGATCGGCATGGAAGGAATACAAGAACCACTCCACGATGCACGGACAGCGGCTCGCCGCCGGGCTACAGGAATCGGACAAGCTCCCCGAGCCGGTATTCACGCCCTCGACCAAGGCCGAAGTCGGGGACCACGACGAGAACATCAGCTTTGAGCAGGCGGTCGACATCGTCGGCGCCGAGTTGGCCAGCAAGGCTCGCGACCTGTCGATTGAGTTGTATCGGCGTGGTTCCGAGCTGGCGGCGCAACGGGGCATCATCATTGCCGATACGAAGTTCGAGATGGGGATCCTCGATGGCGAACTCGTGCTCGCTGATGAGGTGCTGACGCCGGACTCGTCGCGCTTTTGGCCCGTCGATTCGTGGATCCCGGGAACCACCCCTCCGAGCTTTGATAAGCAGCCGGTTCGCGACTATCTCGAGACCCTCGACTGGGACAAGACCCCGCCGCCCCCGCAACTTCCCGGTGAGGTGGTCGCTGCATCGAGCCAGCGTTATGCCGAGGCGTACGAACGGGTCTCCGGTCGGCGGCTGAGCGAGTGGCCCGGAGCCTGATCCTCCCGGTTCAAACCGGCCCGGACCGAATCACGGTCCATGTCGCCCCCGTCAATGTGAAAGAGTTTCCAACATGATCTTCGACTGTCACGTGGATGTGCAGCTTCGCCCCGGCATCGCCGACCCGCAGGGATCGACGATTGAACGGGCGATGCCCGCACTGGGTTTCGATGGAGTGAGTGGGGTGCGCGTCGGAAAGAGCATCCGTTTCCAGGTCGAGGCGAGCGACGAGGCATCCGCTCGAAGCGAGGTCGAGGACATGTGCGCCCGATTCTTGACCAACCCGGTCATCGAGGACGCCGTCATCGATCTCGTGGAGCGCAGCTGACATGGCCGTCACGGTTGGGGTGGTTCAGTTCCCTGGGACGAACTGCGAACTCGACGTGATCGAAGGCGTCGCCTCGCTCGGAGCCCAAGGTTCCATTCTGTGGCACGGAGATGACTCGGTGGGGTCGGTGGATGCCGTGGTGATAGCTGGTGGGTTCGCCCATGGCGATTACCTCCGCCCCGGGGCCATCGCCCGTTTTTCGCCGATCATGGCGGCGGTCGCCCAATTCGCGGCAGATGGAGGCCCGGTCGTCGGGATCTGCAACGGGTTCCAGGTTCTGACCGAAGCAGGGCTGCTGCCCGGGGCGTTGCAGAAAAACGCCGGTCTCAAATTCAAGTGCGCCGAGACGGAACTGCGAGTTGAGACGACCGATTCGGTGTTGACGGGAGACGCCCGGGCTGGTCAGGTTCTTCGCATGCCCATCAATCATTTCGAGGGCAATTACACCTGTTCGGCCGAGACGTTGGCTCACCTGCGTGACGAGGACCGCGTCGTGGTGCGCTACGTCGACAATCCGAATGGCTCGATCGACAACATCGCCGGGGTCTGTTCCGCCGGTCGCAATGTCGTGGGGCTGATGCCGCACCCCGAACGGGCCACCCACGAGTTGTTGGGCTCAACCGATGGTCGCGTGTTGCTGGGATCGCTTCTGAGCGCAGCAACACAGTAAAGCCCGGCGGTGTTCGATCCGCCGACGAACGGGATCGACCGGTCGTCGGCGGATCGCCCGCGGGGCTTCAGCGCTTGATGCCGGCCTTGGCCAAGACCTCGGCGCTCACGCCGACCTTTCGCCAGGTCGAATACTCGATGCCTTTGGCCTTGGAGTATGCCTGACCAACCTTGATGAACTCGGCTTCGAGTTCGGTGATATCGACATCTGTATCGATGGTCGAGAGTTCCTTTTCGAGGTTGGCCTGCTCCTGCAACAAGAGAACTTCTTGCAGCGCATCTGCGGTCGGAAGTTCGTCGGCGATCGCGCCGAGACGCTTGGTGATCGATTCTGTGGTGCGCTTGCGGCCACGTTTCGGCTTGTTGGACTGAAGCGCGGTGAGATACGTCTTGACCGCTCGGCTCTGGTGGCGTCCGGCGGCCAATGCTTCCTTGTGCGCGTCACTCATAGGACGTGTCGTACCGTCTTGCATTATTCACATCTCCGTCATGGATTACTTGGGGCGACGCTCGTCGCCAACGGGGGCCGATCCGCACACTTACCAGGCCATCGTCAGATCGAGCGAACGTCCAAATGTTACACGGCCTATTTCGGTGCCGGTGGACACCCGTTGATTTGTTGATCTGACTTCGCCAGCATCTTCATCAACCGTATTTCACCGCATTGCCGAAATCGCGAAGGCGGCATCACCCGGTGTCGCAACCGCGACGGCCGACCCACCGCCGGTTGCCCGCTAGATTTTCGCTATGGCCGCACCCGTAGATGTTCCCGTCCACCAAGCGTTGGGGCTCACCGACAGTGAGCTTGACGACATCATCGAGACGCTGGGACGCGAACCCAACCATCTGGAATTGGCGATGTACTCGGTGATGTGGTCGGAACATTGTTCCTACAAGTCGTCGCGGGTCCACCTGAAGCGCCTCCCCACCGAGGCCGAGTGGGTGATGGTGGGGCCTGGCGAGAACGCCGGAGTGGTCGATGTCGGCGACGGCATCGCGCTGGCGATGCGTATCGAGAGCCACAACCACCCCTCCGCGATCGAGCCGTATCAGGGAGCAGCGACCGGGGTAGGTGGGATTCTGCGCGACATCTTCACGATGGGAGCACGGCCGATCGCGTTGATGGACCCGTTGCGGTTCGGGTCGCTCGACGACGCCCGCAGCCGTTGGATCGCCGAAGGGGTCGTGTCGGGGGTGAGCGGCTATGGAAACTCCGTCGGTGTCCCCACGATCGGCGGCGAGACCGTTTTCGACGCGACCTACCAGGGCAATCCGCTCGTGAACGTGTTCTGCGCGGGGATCCTGCCCCACGAGCGTCTCGTGCTCGCCAAAGCGTCGGGTCACGGGAACCTCGCGGTGTTGTTGGGGTCGAGCACGGGACGTGACGGCATCGGTGGCGTGTCGGTGCTCGCTTCGGCAGGCTTCGGCGATGAGGAACAGGAACAGGCCAAGCGGCCGTCGGTGCAGGTGGGCGACCCCTATGAGGAAAAGCGCCTGATCGAGGCGTGTCTGGCGCTGCTCGATGCGGGCTATGTCGTCGGCATCCAGGACCTCGGGGGAGCGGGCCTGGTATGCGCCACGTCGGAGACGGCTGCGAGCGGTGGCGTCGGCATGGACGTCTACGTGCGCGCCGTACCCCAGCGAGAAGCCGACATGGAGCCCTTCGAGATCATGACTTCGGAGTCGCAGGAGCGGATGTTGGCGATCGTCGAGCCGTCGAATCTCGAGGCGGTGCTCGGCATCTGTCGCCGGTGGGAGATCAACGCTGCGGTGGTGGGCACGGTCAACACCGAGGCGGATGGCATGTTGAGGATCTTCGACTGTGCCGATGCCTCCTCAGCGACCCCGGAGCGGATGGTGGGCTGTGTGCCAGCCAAGTCCCTCGATGAGGACAGCCCGGTGTATCACCGGCCGATGGCCGAGCCTGAGGGCCATTCGAAGCGTCGGGCGAACAGTGCGAACGGCCTTGCCGCGCCGGATGACGTCGCCGCAGACCTGCTGGAGATGTTGTGTGACACGAGTTGGGTGTACAGCCAGTACGACCATCAACTGTTTCTGAACACGGTGGAAACCCCCGGTGGCGATGCCGCGGTGTTGCGGCTCAAGCACCCGTCGACCGGCGCGGACACCGGCAAGGGCCTGGCGTTCACCACCGACGGCAATCACCGTTGGTGCGCGGTCGACCCGAGGGTGGGCACGGCGGCGACCGTGGCGGAATCCATCATGAACCTCGCCTCGGTGGGTGCACGCCCGCTAGCGGTGGTGAACTGCCTGAACTTCGGCAACCCCGAACACCCGGTGGTCATGTGGCAGCTTTCCGAGGCGGTCGACGGGATGACCGAGGCTTGCCTCGCGTTCGGGGTGCCGGTGATCGGCGGCAACGTCAGCCTCTACAACGAGAGCCGCGGTTCCGACATCGATCCCACCCCGGTCGTGGGAACCCTTGGCCTCATCGACGAACTCACGGTTCGACCGCCATCGGTTGCGCTGGTCGAGGGTGGGCGGATTCTGTTGCTCGGCGAAACGCAGCGAGAGCTGTCGGGTTCGTTGTGGGCGCGCAACCAGGGCCATGTCGAGGGGACGTTGCCCGAGGTGGATTACGACGCGATCGCCAAGGTCGCGGGTCTGGTCCGGCAACTGGTTGCGGACCGGATGGTCGTCGGCACCCATGACGTGAGTTCCGGAGGCGTCGGCTTGGCGGTCGCGGAGATGGCGGTGCGAAGCGGGGTTGGGGCACGCCTCGCCCGGATTTCCGACCACATCGATCTGTTCTCCGAGTCCGTTGGCCGAACGATCGTGTGCGTCGAAGCAGACCGTGCCCGCGAGGTCCTCGACCTGTGCGAGTTGCACGGGGTGCCGGTGACACAACTCGGTGCGGCAGGCGGCGAGGTGCTGTCGGTGAAAGACCTCTTCGAGGTGCCGCTTTCCTCGGCGGTCAGCGCCTGGCGGGACCGGCTCAGCGACGCGCTCGGCTCGGGCACCGTCCAGGGTTGAGCACCCGCCGGGGCGGGCGCGCGGTCGCGGGTTCGCGACAGTCCCCGTTCGTGTGAAACGATGGAGATGTGACGGCAATCGAGTCATTTCCCGGTGAGCTCTCGGATCGGGATCTCATCGATGACGGTCGACCCGGCGAGGAGTGTGGCGTCTTTGGCGTCTACGCCCCTGGCAAGGCCGTCGGCCACCTCTGCTATCTCGGAATCTTCGCGCTGCAGCACCGCGGCCAGGAGTCTGCAGGAATCGCCACCAGCGATGGCCATCACCTGACGGTGGTCAAAGACGTGGGGCTGGTCTCATCGGTGTTCGACGACCGCACGCTCGCGGCGCTCGACGGCCAGATGGGGATCGGCCACACCCGTTACTCGACCACCGGCTCAAGCGCGTGGATGAACTCCCAGCCGATGTTTCGCGATGTCGGCCACACCCAGTTAGCCCTCGCTCACAACGGAAACCTCGCCAACACCGCCGACCTGGCGGAGGAGGCGGGGATGCTTCCGGGTTTGGCGAGTTCCGATACCGAGGTGATGGCGGAACTGCTGAGCCGTCAACTCGGCAGCGTTCCGGGAGGCTCGGGCAACGAGCTGGAACAGGCGCTGTGCGCGGTGCTTCCTTCGTTGCAGGGAGCGTTCTCGTTGGTGATCACCGACACGAACCACATCTTCGGTGTCCGCGATCCGAACGGTTTTCGTCCGCTGTGTCTCGGCCGGCTCGACGGTGGGTGGGTCCTCGCAAGTGAGACTCCAGCGCTCGACATCGTCGGAGCCCACTTCGTGCGCGAGATCGACCCCGGCGAAATGGTGGTCATCGATCGCGACGGCGTGCGCTCGTTGCGGGTGTTTCCTGAGGAACGGATCGATCCGACGCTTTGCTTGTTCGAGTTCGTGTACTTCGCCCGACCCGACTCGACGTTGTACGGGCGAAGTGTCCACGCCGCCCGGGTTCGTATGGGCGAGCGCCTTGCCCAACAATCGCCCGTCGAAGCCGACCTCGTCATGGGGGTTCCCGAGTCGGGGGTGCCGGCGGCGGAAGGATACGCCCGCCATTCGGCCATTCCGTTCGGACAAGGCCTGGTCAAGAACCGCTACATCGGAAGAACGTTCATCGCCCCGACCCAGGACATGCGGTCGATGGCGGTGCGGATGAAACTCAATCCGTTGCGCGAAAACATTGCCGGCAAACGTCTGGTGGTGGTCGACGATTCGATCGTTCGGGGAACGACAACTCGAGCGATGATCCAGATGCTTCGTGAGGCGGGAGCGATCGAGGTACACCTGCGCATCAGTTCGCCGCCGTATCGCTGGCCGTGTTTCTACGGCATGGACACGGGCACCCGATCGGAGTTGCTCGCCGCGAACATGACGGTCGACGAGATCCGTGACTACCTCGGCGTCGACACCTTGGCGTATCTGTCCCTCGATCGGCTGATCGAGGCAACCGGTGCGACGAACGCCGGGTATTGCACCGCCTGCCTCACCGGGAACTATCCGGTTCCCGTTCCAGTGGAGTTGTCGACCGCGGCCGGGTCGACCTCGGACCTTTCGTCGGCCGATGAACGAGGGGATCACCGGATCGTCGACGTCGATGTCGCCGCCGGACCGAAGCCATGAACGACAATTCCACGGCCCAGCAAGGTGCCACCTACGAAGCGGCAGGCGTGTCGATTCATGCCGGCGACGAGGCGGTAGCTCGCATCAAGAACTCGGTGCGTTCGACGTTTCGACCTGAGGTGCTCGGCGACATCGGCGGGTTCGGAGGCCTCTTCGCCCTCGGGACTAGGTACCGCGACCCGGTGCTGGTGTCGACAACCGACGGCGTCGGCACAAAGGCGATGGTCGCGACCGCCGCGGGCCGCTTCGACACGATCGGACTCGATCTCGTGGCCATGTGTGTCGACGACCTGGTGTGCCAAGGCGCCGAGCCGCTGTTCTTTCTCGACTACATCAGCATCGGCAAACTCGACCCCGACCACGTCGCCAAACTGGTCGACGGGGTCGCTGAAGGTTGTCGCCAGGCGGGCTGCGCTCTGATCGGCGGTGAGATGGCCGAGCACCCGGGGGCCATGGATCCGGGAGAGTTCGATCTGGTCGGGTTTGCCGTCGGCGTCGTGGAACGAACCGAGATCATCGACGGATCCCGAGTGGCACCCGGCGACGTGTTGATCGGACTGCACTCGCCGGGGCTTCGTTCCAACGGCTACTCGCTGGCTCGCCACGTGGTGTTCGATGTCGCAGGCATGTCGCTCGAAGACCCGGCATGGGACGCGCAGGACGCCCCGAGCCTTGCGGATGAGTTGCTCGTTCCCTCGGTGATCTACGCGCCGACGGTTCGTGAACTGGGTTCGCAGGTGGAGATTCACTCCGTCGCCCACATCACCGGCGGTGGGATCGGCGGCAACTTGAATCGGGTACTCAACGACCACACCGACGCCATCGTCGAGCGAGGGTCGTGGGAGCCACCGCGGATCTTCGCGGAGATTCAGCGGCTCGGGTCCATCTCCGACGAGGAGATGGCGAAGGTCTTCAACCTGGGTATCGGCATGATCGTGACCATTCCCGAAAGTGAGTCGCAGCGAGCGCTTGAGGTGCTCGAATCGCTCGGCCAGCGGGCGGCGGTGATCGGGCGGATCGTCGAAGGCACCGGTGCGGTGGTGCTCTCGTGACGACCGCCAAAGACCGTCTCGTTCGGCACCTGCTCGACCATTCGGTCAAACACGGTGATTTCACCCTCAAGTCGGGACGCAAATCGCCGTACTTCCTCGACTCCAAACAGACCGCGTGCGACCCCGATGGGGTTCAGCTCATGGCTGAGGTCGCACTCGAGTTCATCCCGCCCGACGCCACCGCCATCGGCGGCATCACGGTGGGGGCCGACCCGGTGGCCTACGGGATCGCGGCAGTAGCCGCCACGAAAGGTCGCCGTCTGCGTAGTTTCACCATCCGCAAGGAGGCAAAGGACCATGGCGTCACCGGTCGAGTTGCCGGGGCGCTGCGGCCAGGGGACAAGGTGGTCATCACCGAGGACACGACGTCTCGTGGCGTCACCATCGCTGACGCGGTGGAGACCGTACGCTCCTTTGGAGCCGAGCCAGTGTTGGTGCTGGCGCTTGTCGACCGGGGCGGTACCGCGGAGGGTTACGCCACCGCCGCAGGCGTGCCGTTCGTCGCGTTGACCACGGCGGAGGATCTCGGGTTCGCGCTGGACCGCGACACTGCCGAGGGCTGAGCGGCCGCGCTCGGTTCGCACGGCGCTCGATCCGCAGAGAACTCGATCAACGAAACCCCATCTCAGGTTCGTTCCGCAAACGTCCGTTTCGTAGACTGCCGGTTCATGGATCATTCGACGACCGCCGCCTATTCGGTCCGAGTTCAAGTTCGCATGTCGAACGAACCCGGCATGCTCGGACGCCTGACGCTCGCTATCGGCGAGGCCGGCGCCAACATCTTGGGGATGGGCGGATTCGAGGTGAAGAGCGAGACCGTCGTCGACGACATCATCATCAACTGTTCGAGCGTCGCGCATCAGGAGGCGGTCCGCAGCGTCATCGAGGGCCTTGAGGGCATCGAAGTGCTCGACTGGCAAGATCGAACCTTCGCCATGCACGAGGGGGGCAAGATCACCTCGATCGCGAAGTCGCCCCTGGTCGACGCGGACGACCTGTCGATGGCCTACACCCCCGGGGTCGCGCGGGTCTGCATGGAGATCGCGAAGAACGAGGCTCGCAGCCACGATCTGACCATCCGCAAGAACACCGTCGCCATCGTCTCGGATGGCACAGCGGTGCTCGGCCTCGGAGATATCGGCCCCTACGGCGCCATGCCGGTGATGGAGGGCAAGGCATTGTTGTTCAAGCACTTCGCCGATGTCGATGCCTTTCCGATCTGCATCAAGGCCAGCACCGCGGATGAGATCGTGGACCTTGTCATGCGCCTCGAGCCGACCTTCGGGGGCATCAACCTCGAGGACATCAAGGCCCCCGAAGCCTTCGAGGTTGAAGAGCGTCTCGTCGAGGCGCTCGACATCCCGGTCTTTCACGACGACCAGCACGGCACCGCGATCGTGACGTTGGCGGCGCTGCAAAATGCCCTCAAGATCGTCGACAAGCGTATCGATGAGGTGAACGTCGTCGTCGCCGGTGTGGGTGCGGCAGGCGTCGCGGTCACGAAGATTCTGATGAATGCCGGCGTTCGCCACGTCATCGGTGTCGACCGCTCCGGGTGCGTCTTCTCGGGACGCGAGGGGCTCAACTCGTCAAAGCAATGGTTTGCAGAAAACACCAACCGTGGCGAGGTGCAGGGCCCGATCTCGAATGCCATCAAGGGCGCCGACGTGTTCATCGGGCTGTCCGGACCCGATCTCATCACGGTCGACGACGTGCGGTCGATGGCCTCGGATCCGATCGTGTTCGCTATGGCGAACCCCGACCCTGAGATCCGACCCGAACTGATCCACGACATCGCGGCGGTCATCGCGACCGGGCGTTCCGACTTCCCGAACCAGATCAACAACGTGTTGGCCTTTCCTGGAATCTTCCGCGGGGCCTTCGACGCCGGTGCCCGCAAGATCACCGAGAACATGAAGGTCGCTGCAGCCAATGCCATCGCCGAGGTCGTGGGCGACGATCTCACCGCCGAGTACATCATCCCCTCGGTGTTCGATGATCGGGTTGCACCAGCGGTTGCCGAGGCCTCGCGTCGAGCCGCGATCGCCGATGGTGTGTGTCGGTCGTAGCTGATCGGAGAAGCGACAAGGGCCCCGCCGTGGCGGGGCCCTTCTCATTGGAGGTGGTCAGGCGGGGCGTCGATCCCCGGACCTACCGCTTTTCAGGCGGTCGCTCTGCCGACTGAGCTACCTGACCGAGTGTCGACGAGGGACGAACGCCCGATGACGACGACACCCCCGCCGAGGCGAGGGGGTTGCGGTCCCGACGAGATTTGAACTCGCGACCTCCGCCTTGACAGGGCGGCGTGCACTCCAGACTGCACCACGGGACCTTCTGGCCGATTGGCCGACGGCTACTTTACAGATGGGCGGTCGGGCGATGCCAACTCGGTCGAAGAAAATTCGTGTGGGTCGATCACGGTGACGTCTGATGGCGAGCCGACCGATTAGGACTGAGACGACGTGGGGCTGCTAAGCTGCATCGCGCCCTAACGGGCAGGCCCCCATCGTCTAGCGGCCTAGGACACCGCCCTTTCACGGCGGCAGCACGGGTTCGAATCCCGTTGGGGGTACACCGTTGGGGTACGCGCCGAGTGCGGGCCGCCGAGACGACTTGCCTGACGTCAGATTTCGACCTGGACTCCGAGCTCGACGGTGCGGTCGGGCGGCAACTTGAAGAAGGCGTCGGCCGGGGTCGCGTTGCGGAGCATGAACACGAAGAGGTGTTCACGCCAGATCGCCATCCCCGGTCGCCCGGTCACGCGCAGGGTCTCACGGCCGAGGATGAAGGTCGCCGAGTCGAACGAGAGCGGCGTGTACAGGGGTGCTTCCTCAGCGAGCAGCGCCGGTATGTCGATCGTGTCGGAGAACCCGCTGTGGTGCACGATGCGGTGCACTCCGTGCCCGAGGTCGGTGTAGGCGATCCGATCCTGTCCGGTGACGTACGGCCGGTTCTCGAACTTGATGGCGAGGACGACCACGGTCGACGGGAGCACCCGCGCATGTCGCAGGTGTGAGGAAAGGGCTTGGGGAACGATGTCGGGATTCGATCCCATATAGACCCCGAGCCCGGGATTGCGCATGATGTCGCGCTCGTCGAGCAGTTCGATGAACGACTCGAGCGGTTTGGCTTCAGCGGCGAGACGCCGTGCGGTGATGCGACGCCCGGTGTACCAGGTCGTGAAGACGGTCAGGAAGGCTGCCCCGATGGCGAGCGGAACCCAACCCCCGTCGGGAATCTTCGGAATGTTCGCCGACAGAAAGCCCAGATCGACGATGAGGAGCCCGCCGAGGACCCACATCGCCTTGGCCTTCGGCCATCCGAACCGGTCGCGGGCGACGCGGTAGAACAACACCGTCGTGATCACCATGGTTCCGGTGACCGCGAGGCCGTACGCGGCGGCGAGATTGTTCGAGGTGCGAAATCCCAGCACCAAGGCGACACATGCGGCACACAGCAACCAGTTGATCGCCGGCACGTAGATTTGGCCCTCCTCGCTGTCGGAGGTATGGGAGATCCGCACGCGGGGCAGATAGCCGAGTTGTACCGCTTGGCGCGTGAGGGAGAACGCCCCGGAGATGAGGGCTTGAGATGCGATCACCGTCGCGGCGGTCGACAACACCACCAGCGGCCACACCGACCAGGACGGAGCCATGCGATAGAAGGGATTGTCGATGTAGCCAGGATGACTGAGCAGCATCGCCCCCTGTCCGAAGTAGTTCAACATGAGCCCGGGGAGCACCATGGCGAACCAGGCCAACTTGATCGGACGCCGACCGAAGTGGCCCATGTCGGCGTAGAGGGCCTCGCCACCGGTGACGACCAGTACGACCGATCCCAGGCAGAACAGCCCGAGCATCCCGTTCTGAATGAAGAAGTCGACTGCGTACCACGGTGCGATAGCTCGAAACACCGACGGATCATCGAAGATGCGGATCAGCCCGAGCACCCCGAGCGTGAGGAACCACACCACCATCACCGGCCCGAATATCCGGCCGACCGTGGCGGTGCCCCGTCGTTGAATCCAAAACAGCGCCACGAGGATCACGATCGCGATCGGCACGACGTACCGCGTCATCGAGTCCGTCACCGTCTCCGTACCTTCGAGCGCGGAAAGCACAGAGATGGCGGGGGTGATCATGCCGTCTCCGTACAGGAGAGCGGCACCGAACAGGCCGAACAGCACCAACTTGCCGGCGTTGGCTTTGGCCTTCGTCCCATCCGGACGCACGAGCGCCGTCAACACCAAGATGCCACCCTCGCCGTCGTTGTCGGCGCGCATCACGTAGAAGATGTACTTGATCGAGATCACGATCACCAGCGACCAGAACACCAGCGATAACAGCCCGAGAACGCTCGCGTCGCTGATTTCGAGCGTCCGATCGTGATGTTCGTGGAACGCTTCCTTCAGCGAGTACAGCGGGCTGGTTCCGATGTCGCCGAAGACGACGCCGAGCGCACCGATGGTCAGCGCGGCGATGGGCTTCGGAACCCCGTGACCGCTGTCGGCGGCCTCGGAGGTGCTAGCGGACTCGGCGAGTTCGGGATCGGTTGCTGATTCGGCGGGCTCGGGCTCGGATGCACCGTGCTGGCCCACCGAGGAATCGGCGTCCGCGACACCATCTGAAGGCGACTGATCGGTCATAGGTTCTCAGCACTGTACGCACTCGGCACGACCCGGGCGTAGTTGGCGAGTTGAACCGTTGCTACAGCGTCGAGCGGAGTGCGGTGACGGCGTCATAGACGATTCCGCCCAGCAACTCATAGACCCGGTGAAGCCGCCGTTGTTCGTCGGTCCCGGTGGCGACTCCGCCGGGTTCGGTGATCCCAAGTTGGGTGCCGAAGACCAGGCGGGAGTCGTTCACCGTCCTCATCAACATCGAGAGCTCCTCGGCCGTCGCTCGCTTGGTGTCCATCAGGCGACGAACGGTCTCGAGTGACGCTCGCCGCCGATCGACCAACTCCGAGCGGGCAAGAATGCTCCACGCGGCATTGCGTTCCTCGTCATCCCCGTATGGGGCAGGAAATAGCCGTTCGATAGCCGGGTCATCCGATTCCAGCAGCCGGTCCAGTTCCTCGACTGCGTCCTCGATGAGCTTGCGATCGGCGGGGTGCCAGCGGAGCGCGAAGGTCCCGTCGCGCCGTGGGCGGAATCGGGTGAACAGCATCGTCGTGCAGTTTGTTGTGAGGTGGTCGAGCGCGTCCACCCAACGAGCGCGCGGGGAAACGTCTTGCCCGCTGAGCCGGCGATGTTCGAGGTCTGCAGACGCGACAGTGGCCATGGTGGAAACGGCGCCGGCGAACTCCTCGAGCAGTCCCTCGGTGAAGTCCTGGTGTTCGAGGCCGTAGCGCACCTTGTCGGCACACATGTCGACGATGGCCATCAACTCCTCGCGGCCCAGTATCCGGCGTCGCCCGCGGTCGTTTTCGGCGATCTCGACACCGGCGGCGACATCGTCGGCCAGGTGGGCCAGCCCCGCTGTCAGGACTTCATGCGCGTCGACTGGGAGGTGCAACTCGAAACGGTCGTCGTCGAGCTGGCTGAGCCAAGGGGAATCAGGGGCCCATCCGCCGTCGCGCGGGACGTCATCGAAGAGGTCTTCCCCGTCGGACATCGACATCAGGTGTCCTGTTGCATGGTCGCCCACAGGCCGTGCTCGTGGAGCCGCAGCACGTCGACCTCGGCGCTGGCACGATCTCCCGAACTGACCACCGCCTTTCCCTCGTTGTGGACCTGCATCATCAACCGGGTGGCTTTGGTCTTGGAGTAACCGAAGACCTTCTGGAAAACGAAGGTCACGTATTCCATGAGGTTGATCGGGTCGTCCCAGACCAGCACGACCCAGGGGGAATCGACCTCGCTCGCCTCGTCGCGTTCAAGAACGCCGACGGGTCCGCTCGGCTCCAACGGGGAGTCGTCGGTCATGAGGCCTCCGCCTTCGAGCCGGCCAGTGCCGGGGTGGACGGGTACGGCTTGCGGCCGTCGGCCTCAGGGTGCGCACGAGGCGTGACCGCCGCCTCGGCAAAGGCGAGACGCAGCGCAAGGATCCAGACCAGTGTCGCGCCCGCCACGTGGAACCCGACGAGGAGGGCGGGCACTCCGGCGAAGTACTGCCAGTAGCCGAGAGCGCCTTGGGCGACAACCGCGATGAGCAAGTCCTTGGCCTCGCGAGAAGGCACTCCTCGTCTCGCCGACCGTAGGACCATCCAGACGGTCATCAGACACAACAGCCACACGGTCGCTGAGTGCAGTTGGACGACGGGACGCAACTCGATGGGGAGGCGTTCGATCAGGATCTCGGTCCCGTCGTGGCCGACCTTCGCTCCGGTGTGTGCCCCCGCGCTCGTCACCATCGCCCCGCCGAACAGGACCAACGCCCCCAAGGTCACGAGCAGCTTCGACTCGAAGGACCACGTTCGCCGGATTGCGGCGACGGCCTTGCCGGGTTCGGTCTCATGATCGGGATCGGTCGAGCGTTTCCAGAGCACCATCGCGGCCCACACCAGCATCATGGAGACGAGGAAATGCACCGCGACGACCGAGTAGCGCAGCTCCGACAGCGTGACCGCCGCGCCGATCAGAATCTGTGCGACCACCCCGATGACGAGGACCCACGACCAGCGGGTGAGATCGGAGCGTCGCGGCCGTCGACGCAGCGAGCCGAGCACCGCGAGCACCACCGCGATCGATACGAGGCCGGTGATCAGGCGGTTGACGAACTCGATCATCGGGTGAAACGACAGGGACGCGACGAGCTCACCGTCCTCACAGGTCGGCCAATCGCTACATCCGAGCCCGGACCCCGTCAGGCGCACCGCCGCGCCGGTGACGATGATGCTGGAAAGCGCCGCGACGGAGATCTGCACGATGCGTTCGTAGCCCCGCGGCGTCGGACGGAATCGTTCTGCGGCCACGGGGTCACGCTAGGCGTTAGGGCGAAGCGGGTTCACATCGGCTTGTCCATCGGGCGTGCCCACTCGCCTGAACGGCTGCATTGGCCCACCGCCGCCGGCTGGGCGTAACTTGGGCCGTGGTGTCTTCCACGATCGTGTCATCCACCCCGTCCACGTCGCCGGGAATCGTCACGAAGCTCGGCGGCTACGTCGCGCTCACGAAGCCGCGCATCATCGAACTCCTGCTCATCAGCACCGTACCGACGATGTTCGTCGCTCAGCGTGGGGTTCCCGGCATCTGGCTGATGATCGCGACCGTCGTCGGTGGGACGTTGTCGGCTGGCGGTGCGAACGCCATCAACATGTACGTTGACCGCGACATCGATGCGTTGATGAGCCGCACGAAGAACCGCCCCTTAGTGACCGGAATCATCGCGCCGCGCAATGCGCTCGTGTTCGCGGTGGGCCTTGAGGTGGTGGCCTTCTTCTTCCTCTGGATCACGGTCAACCTGCTGTCGGCAGCGCTGGCCGTGGCCGCCTGCCTGTTCTATGTGTTCATCTACACCCTTTGGTTGAAGCGGTCCTCGGAACACAACATCGTGATCGGCGGGGCCGCCGGCGCGGTGCCTGTCTTAATCGGCTGGGCGGCGGTCACCAACGAAATCACGTTGGCGCCGATCGTGTTGTTCGCCTTCATGTTCTTCTGGACCCCACCGCATTTCTGGGCCCTTGCGATCAAGTACAAGGACGATTACTCAAAGGCAGCGGTACCGATGTTGCCGTCGGTGGCGAACTACGACACCGTGACGCGAAAGATCCTGAATTACACATTCTTGGTCGTGGTGTTCAGCCTGCTCTTCGCGGTGACCGCCGATCTCGGCGTCATCTACTGGACTGCAGCGACGGTGCTCGGAGCGCTGTTCATCTGGCTGGCGGTACGAGTCCGACGCACCGAGTCGCCGGCGATCGCCATGAAGCTGTTCACCTACAGCATCACCTATGTCACCGTGCTGTTCGGCGCCATGGCGATCGATGTCCTGGTGGGAGGCTGACGCTGAGATGGGCTACAGGATCCACCTTGACCCGGACGCGCCGACCCGCCGGTTTTTCCCAGACGCCGTTCCTCCAAGTATTGTCCCTTGCTGCAGTACCGTCCGACGTGCCCGCACCTGCGAGGTGGGGGTCGCCCGGAAGATCGACCACAAGCCTCGAGGCATCACATGGCACTGACCGAGACCCGACCCGAAACCGCTGTGTCCCCAGTCGTCGCCTCCGGCGGCGTGGAGCCGCGAACCACCCCGACCGCCGTGGAACGCGTGCTGGGATCGGGTGATCACGCTGTGGTCGGACGCATCCTGATCGGTGCGTCATTGCTGTTCCTTGCGATCGGCCTCGTCATCACAGCACTGTCCAACCTTCACCTCGCAGCGGGTGACTTCCTTGAAGAGAGCGTCGGGCAGCGGTTCGCTTTGGCCCACCCGCTGTTGCTGCTCTTCTGTGGAGTGCTGCCGCTTGTGCTCGGCCTCGCCTTTTCGATCGTGCCTCGGCAGTTGGGGGCGTCGACGCTGCTGTTTCCTCGTGCCGCTGCGATGTCTCTGTGGGGCTGGCTGTTCGGTGCGGTGCTCTTCTTGGTCTCGGTGTTTGCAAAGGGCTCCTATGGCGGAAGCAGCCTCGAGATGGTCCGTATGGGCCACGTTGCGATTGGGCTGATCGCCGTCTCATTGTTGGTCGGCATGGTGTCGGTCATGACCACGATCATGAGTGCCCGACCGGCCGGACTCGGAATCGCGCGAATCCCGTTCACCTCTTTCGCCTACCTGGTCACGGGGGCGCTCTGGCTCGTCACGATCCCACCCTTCCTCGCCCAGATCGTCCTGTGGCACATTCGCCAGCCGAACGTCATCGACCTCACGAACTCCGCGTACCCGCAACTCACCTGGATCTTCTTGCAGCCGGCGCTCTACATCGCCGCGATTCCGTTGCTCGGTTTCCTGGCCGACTCGGTCGCTACTGCGGCCGGAACACGTCAGGGCGGATACGGCGCCATGCAGGCGCTGATCGTCGGCTTCGGCGTGTTCTCCTTCGGAGCGTGGGCACAGACGGAGGTGTCCCGCGACAATTTGGTCTGGATCGCCACGTCGGTCCTCGTCGCCGTTCCGGTGCTCGGCGCGCTCGGTGCATCCCTCAATACGTTGCGGCGTGGCAACAAGCCGGTCGCCACCGCCGGGTTGGTTGCAGCGTTGCTCGCGACGTTGACGCTGTTGTTGGCCATCGCCGCCGGGGCGGTGCAAGGAATTGCGACCGCCGGGGACGGCGAATTGTTCGATCTCGCACGGGGAGACTTTGCGACCTCGTCGCCGGGAATCTCGACCGGTCAGTTCTATCTGGTGATCGGGGCGGTCGTCGTCGGTGGCCTCGGAGCGTTGTTCGGATGGGGTAGTCGGATCGTCGACGGTGGCCTGCCGAAGGGCGCTGGTTTGGGGTTGGTTCCGCTGGCCGCTCTCGGAGCATTGGTGATGGGCCTCGGCGCCGCGATCATCGGGCTGACCAACGCCGGCGATATCGGTGCCTTGGCGACGGTTTCTGGGATCGGTGCGTTGATTCTCGGGGTCACCACCTTGGCCGCCTTGGCTGCACTCGGTGCAGCTGCGACCGGGCGGGCAGGCGACAACGACGACCTCGTCGGCGGCACGCTTGAGTGGTTCGACGGCGCTGAGTTGCCGGCGATCGAAAGTGAGTATCCGGTGCTCGATCTGAACGAAAAGGGAGCGAACTGATGTCGATCATCCCGGCAGAAATTCCGGCAGCGGTGTTGCCGCGCCGGAGACAACTGCTCTTCGGCACGGTCTTCGTTTCGATTGCCGTCGCGATGTATCAGCTCGCGCTTGTGGGGCTCTACCTCCAGGAGCGCTCCGCTCGGTCGAATGTGTGGTTCGCCGAGCACACGATCCCGCTGACGCAGCCGAACATGCAGCTCAGCGCCCTCGGGCTGAGCGTGGTCTTTGTGCAGTGGGCCGTGTGGGCGATCGCACGCAACCAACGTGGGCAGGCCTACTTTGCGCTCGGCTGCACGTTGCTCATGGGGTTCGCGTTTCTGAACCAGACCACCTTCCTGTGGACTGAGATCGGGCTGCCGATGACCAACGTCGAAGGTCCGCTGTTCTATGCGGTGACCGCGAGCCACTTCGCGATCATCGTGGCCGCCATGGTGTTTTTGCTGGTGACGGCCTTTCGGACCCTCGCCGGTTCCAATTCCGCGGAACATCCTGAAGGCGTGTCGGCGGCGGCACTCTTCTGGCATGTTTCGGTCGCTCTCTACACGGTGGTCTGGCTCGCCGTGTACATCATGAAGTAGCCGGAGTCGAACATGATCACACGTGCTTCCAGAGTCTTCTTCGCCCTCGGTTTAGCGGCCTATTTCGCGGCCATCCTGTACGGCGTCATCACCAACGGCATCAATTCGGGTGGTGTCGTCGACACCCTCACCGGTGATGGCGTGGTGAACGCGTTGGTCGGACCGATCAGCTTCGGCTACAAGGGCGGGGTCGGTGAACACGTCGGCTACACCCTGTTCATGGCCGCAGCAGTCAGTTCGTTCTTTGCCGCTGGGGCATGCCTGGCCTTCCGCGACGGCGACGCCGAGGCCATCGCTCAGCTTGCTGGCACCGACACGGCTCCCCCCGTCGTCGCCCCCGGCGATCTCAGCCCGTGGCCGATCGTGGCCGCGGGTGGCGCTGCCGTTGCGGTGATCGGCTTGGCTTCCAACCCGTTGCTGTTCGCAATCGGCTGCGTGGTCATCGGAATTGCCGGCGTCGAGTGGATCGTGAAGGACTGGTCCGAACGGGTGTCATCGGATCCGCAGATCAACGCCGTGGCCCGTGCCCGGCTCGCGCACCCCGTCGAATTGCCCGTCGGGGGCCTGCTGGTCATGGCGGTCCTGATCGGATCCTTCGCGAAGATTCTGCTCTCGTCGACCAAGACCGAAGCGATCATCGTGGCATCGATCATCGCGGCGCTGATCTTCGCGGTAGCGGTGATCATCGGAACTCGCCCGCAGATGCGCCGTACTGCGGTGGTCACCTCGGTCATCGTCGGATTTCTCGTGGTGATTGTGTTGGGTCTGATCGGAGCGATCCGCGGCGACTCGCCGGTTGAGCACCACGACAGCGGCGACCATGCATCGGCCGTCGCGACGGATTACCGGTTGGCCTCTGCCTTGGGAGAGACTGAAGCATCATGATTGAGCGAATGACGAAGCCCCACCGACTTTCGAGGTTGGTGTCGGTCAGCGCTATCACCTCCGCGGCGTTGTTCCTGTCGAGCTGCGGATACGTGCGCGACAGCGAGAATCACCCGCTCACCACGCTCGACCCCAAGGGGCCTCAGGCGCAGATGATCGACGATCTCTCGACGCCGGTCTTCGCGGTGGCGGGGGTCGTGTTTGTCCTGATCCAGGCACTCATGATCTACCTGATCGTGCGCTACCGCCGTCGCCCCGACGATGTCGACGGCGTCGACGAGCCCACTCAGATCCACGGCATGGACCGGCTCGAATGGGCGTGGACCATCACTCCCGCGGTCATCCTCGCCGGCCTCGCGATTCTCAACGTCCAGACGATCTGGAAGATGGAAGAACGCAACGATCCGAACATGATCACGGTGGAAATCATCGGTCAGCAGTGGTGGTGGGAGTACCGCTACGACTTCGATGCCGATGGGTCCGTCGACGTCATCACCGCCAACCAGATGGTGATTCCCGAGGACACGCTGGTCGATTTGCACATCCGGTCCAACGACGTGATCCACTCGTTCTGGATCCCGGCGCTCAACGGAAAGCGCGACGCCGTTCCTGGCCGCACGAACCGCTGGCTGTTGCAGGCCGACGACCCCGGCCTCTACGAGGGGACCTGCACCGAGTTCTGCGGTCTGAGCCACGCGTATATGCGCATGGAGGTCAAGGCACTCGATTCAGCGGATTGGGAGCAGTGGAAATCCGACCAGCTCGAACCCGCGAACATCCCTGCCGATCCCACGCCGGATGACGATTCCGACGATGACGCGGTGCTCACCGGCTACAAGACGTTCATCGCCAACTGTGCGTCGTGTCATCAGCTCAACGGCGTCGACGCAGGCGGCGAGGAGACCGACGGCACCCCGGATGCGGACTATCGCGGTGAGGATCATCCACTGACGGCGGGCAATGCCCCGAACCTCACCCACCTGATGAGCCGTAATCGCTATGCGGGCAACCTGTTTTCGCTGTGGACCACCGATAGCGACGGCAACTACACCGACCAGGTCGACACGTCGACCCTCGGCGACTGGTTGCGCGATCCCGGGGCGCTGAAGCCGATGGCAGCCGACGCGAACCGCGGCATGCCGAACCTGCAACTGTCCGAAGATCAGATCTCGTCGCTGGTCGCGTTCCTGTCGACGCTCAAGTAGGAGACCGATATGGCAATCATTGAAGCTCCGGCGCCGGTGGCTCTCGAATCGGGTCAGCCAGCCGCACGCCCCCTGGGCATTTTCGCCCGACCGACCTCCGCGCAAACCGGTTGGAAGTCGTGGCTCACGTCGGTCGATCACAAGCGCATCGGCATCATGTACGGCATGGCCTCGATGTTCTTCTTTGTCATCGGTGGCAGCGAAGCCTTGTTGATCCGGCTTCAACTCGCCCGACCGAACCAGGCGTTGTTGAGTGCTGACCTGTACAACCAGGTGTACACGATGCATGGCGTCACGATGGTGTTCCTCGTGGTCATGCCACTCGCCGCAGCGTTTGCGAACTACCTCCTGCCACTGCAGATCGGCGCCCGGGATGTGTCCTTCCCGCGAATGAACGCGCTGTCGTTCTGGCTCTACTTCTTTGGTGGCCTGTTCCTGAATTCGTCGTGGTTCCTCGGCGGAGGCGCCGACGGTGGCTGGTTCAACTACGCACCGAACTCGGGTGTGCTGTTCAGCACCAGCCACGGCATCGACTTCTACGTCTTTGGTTTGATCATCACCGGTATCGCCTCGCTGGTGTCGTCGATCAACCTCATCGTGACGGTGATCAACCTGCGTGCACCGGGCATGACGTGGTTCAAGCTTCCGTTGTTCACGTGGATGACGTTGGTGACGCAGTTCCTGTTGCTGTTCTCGCTGCCGGTGATCACGGTGGCGTTGTTCCTGCTGATGTTCGACCGCACGTTCGGCGCCACCTTCTTCGATGTCGCCCTGGGCGGCGATCCGATGTTGTGGCAGCACCTGTTCTGGATCTTCGGACACCCCGAGGTCTACATCATGGTCATGCCGGCCTTCGGCATCGTGTCGGAGATCATCCCGGTGTTCTCCCGCAAGCCGCTCTTCGGCTACTCGTTCATGGTGTTTTCCGGCATCGCCATCGGGTTCATGGGGTTCGGCGTGTGGGCCCACCACATGTTCGCCTCCGGAATGGGTCCGATGTCGGTGATGGCGTTCTCGCTGTCGACGATGTTCATCGCCGTGCCGACCGGCGTGAAGATACTGAACTGGGTTGCCACCATGTATGGGGGCCGGCTCCGGTTCACGGCCGCGATGATGTTCGCGATGGGGTTGGTGTCGATGTTCACCATCGGCGGCCTCTCGGGTGTGACGCACGCCTTCGCCCCGGCCGACACCCAGCAGACCGACACCTACTACATCGTGGCCCACTTCCACTACGTGCTGTTCGGCGGCGCGCTGCTCGGATTCTTCGGCGCCATGTATTTCTGGTGGCCGAAGATCTTCGGCCACTTCCTCGACGAGCGCATGGGTAAAGCCCATTTCTGGATGACGCTGGTCGGGTTCAACCTGACCTTCGGCCCGATGCACATCCTCGGCCTCCAAGGCATGAGCCGTCGCTATTTCACCTACAGCGACGGCTACGGGTTCAACTTCTGGAACCTGGTCGCGACGATCGGTGCGTTCATGATCGCCATCGGCCTCGTGCAGTTCCTCGTCAACTGCTGGGTGTCCTATCGCAAGTGGAAGCGCGAGCCATACGATCCGGGAGCCGACCCGTGGGATTCCCGCAGCTTGGAGTGGATCACTCCTTCGCCGACCCCTGAGTACAACTTCTCGGAGACCCCGGTCGTCCACGAGCTCGATGATTTCTGGCATCGCAAGTACGGTCACGACGAGCAGGGTCGAATGGTCCGCATCGCCGAGACCGACGACATCGTGCAGAAGCGTGTGTCGGGCGACGACATCCATCTGCCCTCTCCGTCGTATTGGCCGATCGTGCTTTCCGCCGGTCTGCCGTTCATCGCCTACGGCCTGATCTTCAGCTATTGGTGGCTGATTCTCGGCGCTGGTCTGACGGTTGCCGGTATCGCCGGATGGATCGTCGAGCCGTCGACTGATCCCGATGCGGGACACGATCATCACGACGCTCACGACGACGGCGACGACGATCATGGTGAAGCCATCACCGCCACCGATGTTGCCGGTGAGCTTGAGACCGTAGGCGCCGGCGTTGCCGGTGGCGCCGCTGCCAGCGAGGAGAACGCAGGTGAGTGAAGCACTGACCATGCCCGTCGCGGCGGTGGACGATCACGGCCACCCGCCGACCAATACCGGGATCTCGAATGAGAAGCTGGGCATGTGGGTGTTCCTGGGATCGGAATGCCTGATGTTCGGTGGCCTCATCTCCACCTACTTCCTCTACAAGAACCGTCCCGGCTCCATCGTGTCGGTTCGCGGCCGGGAGATCACAGGAAGCGACATCCGCCCGTCAGACCTGTTCGCCAACGGGTTCACGTCGGTCACTTCGTTCATCTTGTTGGCGTCCTCGCTGACGATGGTCTTCGCCGTCGCCGCCGCGAAGCGCAACGAGATGGCTCGCATGCGCTACTGGCTCGGCACGACCGCAGTGCTCGGCTCGCTGTTCATCGGCGGCCAGGTGTACGAGTTCACGACCTTCGTCCGAGAGGGCATGGGGTACACCTCGAACGTTGCGGCTTCAGCGTTCTACACCCTCACCGGCTTTCACGGTGCCCACGTCACGATCGGCATCTTGATGTTGCTGATCACGATCGCCATGTCCGCTCGAGGCCGGATTCCGCATGCGAAGGCCGAGGCGGTGGAAATCGTCGGGCTGTACTGGCACTTCGTCGACGTGGTGTGGATTCTCGTGTTCACCATCGTCTACCTGATCAAGTAAGCGAGGACGTATGTCTGCAGTTGGCGCAACACACGCCCATCACGATGACCACGCCGACCACGGCGACGGCCTGTATTGGAAGACCTTCGTCGCGTTGGCGATTCTGACCGCCGTTGAGGTTTCGACCGAATGGTGGCCCGAGGGGCTCGGTTGGATCACGACCGCAGCGCTGATCGTCATGATGACGATCAAGTTCATTCTCGTGGCGCAGATCTTCATGCACCTCCGTGACGATCACAATCTGCTCGGGCAGCTCTTCTATTTCGGGGCGATCCTCGCTATTGCGGTGTTCATGGGCGTGTTCGGCTCGATGCGAATCTTCGAGAAGTCCGGCCTCGGTGGTGAGTTCACCTTCAACGATCCAACGATGCAGCGGCCCCTGCCCCCGCCTCCGACCGATCCGCCGCCGATCATCCGCGAGACCACCGGCGGTCACTGACCGTCCGGGCGGGCTCGTCGGCCGACCGGGGCGAGAACGCTTCGAGACAAACCCGTCGCTCACCGCGCATGACCTGCACGGTGAGCGGCGGGTTTCGTCGTTTCCGCGAAGGTGCCGCTCTGCGCGTCGTACGGGCGGGCGGGCGTTCTGGTGACGATCACTCCCAGCGGAAGAATCTAATCGCCAACAGCGGGGTCACGACGGCCCAGACGATCAGGACGAGCCACGCGTTCGAAGGGATCGATTCCGCCGGATGGAATGCCCCGAGCATGATCTGTGACAGTGCGCCCGCCGGAAAGACCTTGGCTGCCGTCGCCATGGGGGTCGGCATCTCTGCGAGTGGGATGACCATGCCGCCGGTGACGAGCAGGACGAGGTAGAGCGCGTTACAAAGGGCGAGGTTGGTGAGCCCCTTGAGGGTGCCGGCGAGGAGTAATGCAAGCCCGCCGAACGCCGACGTGGCGAGCGCAGCGGCAGCGATCGCCGGCAACCACCCCGATGCTTGAGGGGACCACCCCAGCGCCAGGGCGACGGCGACGATGACGCACCATTGAACGAGTTCGATGCACATGATCGATCCGAATTTGGCGGCGACCCACCGGCCGCGACCGAGCGGCGTGGCGCCGAGCCGCTTCAGCACTCCGTAGAACCGTTCGAAACCGGTTCCCACCCCAAGACTCACGAGCGAGGAGCTCATGACCGCGAGGGCCAAAATGGTGGGTCCGAGGCGTTGAATCGGTTCGGTCGACTCGTCGAAGATGTCGATGTTTGCCATGAGGACGAGCAGTCCTAGCGGAATCAATAGGTTGACGAGGATCTGCTCGCCGTTGCGGAAGGCGAGGATCAATTCGAGGCGGAGCTGGGCGGTGAACGCTCTCATCGCTGTCCCGTCCGCGGGGAGCGTCGCTGTGCCCGTGTGCGGCGCCCCGACTCGCTGCGACGGTCGGCTCCCGCCGTCTCGGAGGTGAGGCGCACGAAGAGCTGTTCGAGCCCCTGGCGGCCGGCTTGAAGGTCACCGAGCAGTATCGAACGTTCGGCGAGCCATCCCGTCAACGACGCGACGAGCGGCGGGGTCGGGGACGCTTCGACGTCGTACATGCCCTCGCCGAGGTCGGTGACGGCAACGCCGAGCACAGCGCTGAGCGCGGCGAGGTCGAGTCCGGGTTGGGCGCGGAACCGAAACGACGGTGCGTCGGCTCCAGACAGCAGATCGCTTGCGGACCCGGCGGCGACCACCCGTCCGTGATCGATGATGACGATGTCGTCCGCGAGGACTTCGATCTCCGCAAGGTCGTGGGTGGTCAACAACACGGTGACGCCCTGCGCCGCCAGGTCGGCGATGAGGTCGCGGATCAGCTTGCGGCCGGCGATGTCGACGCCGGCGGTCGGTTCGTCGAGCAGGACGACCTGTGGGCGTCCGATCACGGCGAGCGCAAGCGCCAACCGCTGCTGTTCTCCTCCGGATAGTGATCGCCACGGGGACTTCGCCCGATCTTGCAGGCCGACGAACGCCAACATGTCCGCCGGGGAGTGGGCATTGTCGTAGAGCGCCTCGTACAGGCGCAGGATCTCCATCGGTCGAACCGCGGGCTGGATTCCGCCGTGTTGCAACATCACGCCGACCCGCCGGGCGAACTCCCGGCGTTCGGTGAAGGGATCGATGTTGCCGATTCGGATCGTGCCGCCGCTCGGCCGTCGATAGCCCTCGATACATTCGATGGTCGAGGTCTTCCCCGCCCCGTTTGGGCCGAGAAGGACGGTGATTCTGGCCGGTTCGGCGACGAATCCGATGTCGTGTACCGCCACGAGGTCGCCGTAGCGGACGCTGAGGTGGTCGACGACGATGGCGGACACGCGTGTGAACCTACCGGTCGATGAGAACCGAGGCGAGTTGGCTGACGGTGTCGACGATGACGTGGGCGCCGGCAGCTTCGAGCTCGCCGGTGGGGGCGTATCCCCAATTCACCCCGATGGTGTAGAGCCCGTTGGACAGGCCGCCCTCGATGTCGAAGTTCCGGTCGCCGACCATGACCGCCGAACGGGTGTTGAGGTCGGTGAGCGCTGCGGCGATGAGGTGTACCTTGCCGTGCGCGGCGGTCGCCATATCGGCGGCTCGGATGGAGTCGAAGTACTCGGTGAGTCCAAACGCCTCCAACATCCGGTGTGCGGTTTCGCGTCCCTTCGAGGTGGCGACGGCCATCGGTCGTCCATTCGCCGAGAGTCGTTCGAGCAGCTCAACAATGCCGGCGTAGACCTCGCACTCGGCCTCGCCGTGCTCGAAGTATCGGCGTCGGTACTCGAGGCGACCGGCCTCGATCTGACCGGACGGAAAGCCGAGGTCGCGAAGCATCATGTCCAGCGGCGGCCCGAGCGCGGCGCGCAGCGCATCTTCGCCGGGCACTTCGAGGTCGAAGTACTCGAAGGTCTCGACCAAGCAGCTGAGGATTCCCGGCGCGGAATCCCACAACGTCCCGTCGACATCGAAGATGACGGCATCGTTCGCTGGGTCGTGGTTCACGTGTCCAGAAGCTAACCGCTGGAGGGACCGTGGCGCCGATGGGCGACCGCGCCTGGCGTAGGGTACCGGTGGTGGAGGTTCGTTCCTGGATGGTTCCCTTGGTGGCGGCCGCGCTGTTCGCGGCCGTCGCCGGAGGATGCAGTAGCGGCGATGGCACCTCGGCTGGAGATTCGACGGCGCGGTCGAGTGACGACGTGTCGACTTCAGCCACCGTCGCAATCTCCGAGGAGTCACCGGTGCAGGTGGCGCTTGCGAAGCTCACCTCAGTGTCGACCAACGATCTGCGGATGGGCGCTGCGTTCAATCACGACTTGGTCTCGATCGGGATGCGTTCGATGGGTTTCGACCTCGGCGAGTCCGCCTGCATTGCGGACGCTGTCACCGCGTCGATGGGGGAGGCGTTCGACCGTACGCCGGTCGCCTCGCTTTTGGTGCCGACTCGATGAGCCCACAAGTACTCCTGGGTTGCACGACGTTGGAACGTGCCCAGGAGCTGGCCTCTGGCGCAGACGCTGCGCAGGTGCCAGAAGCGGAGATGCGCCGGGTGCTCGTGGGCCTCGCGTCGGCGGGGTACGAGCAGGCGGGGTTGAGCCCCACCGAGGCAACCTGTCTGGCGGCCGATGCGGTCGCGACGCTCGAAGACGACGGGTCGTTCGCGGCGCTTCAGTCGGGCGGCCTTTCCGACGGGATCAACGAGGCAGCGCTGCGGAGGTGTGTGAGCGACGACCGGATCGTCGAACTCGCGAAGTAACCGGGATTCGGTTGGGTCCGGTCGGCGATAGCGTTGCAGGAATGTTGGACATCAGACTGTTCCGCAACGACCTCGAAACCGTGAGCGAAGGCTTGGCGCGTCGCGGTGAGGATCCCGAGGCGATCGCCGCCGTCGTGTCGCTCGACGCCGAGGTTCGGCGGGTGAACGCCGAGCGTGACGAATTGCGTTCGCGTATTCGCGCGTTGTCGAGCGAGGTCGGTCAACTGATGCGCGACGGACAGCGTGAACTCGCTGCGGAGTTGCAGGCCGAGTCCCGCTCCCTCGGTGAACACGAAAAGGAACTCGACCAGCGATCCGATGTCGCCTCTGCGGAGTTGCACGAGTTGTTGTTGCGCATTCCGAACCTGCCGTCCGACGATGCCCCGGCGGGTCGATCCGAGCACGACAACGTGGTGGCGCGCATCGAGCAGTTCGAGGAGTCGGCCTACGGCGAGCACCAGCGGGTGGCGCACTGGGACATCGGTGAGGCACTCGGGATCCTCGATGTCGAGCGGGGCGTGAAGATGTCGGGCTCGATGTTCGTCATGTACCGCAAGGCTGGTGCCCAACTCGTTCGTGCGCTCTGTCAGCTGGCGCTCGACCGCAACGCCGACCTCTACGAGGAGGTGCGGCCGCCGACGCTGGTGCGTACCGACACGATGGTGGCGACCGGCCACCTTCCGAAGTTCGCCGACGACGCCTATCACCTCGAGCGCGACGATCTGTACGCCATCCCGACCGCCGAGGTGCCGCTGACCTCCTTGGCCCGTGGGGAAATCATCGCCGAGGCCGAATTGCCGATGCGGCTGATGGCGCACACGTCGTGCTTCCGGCGCGAAGCCGGGTCCGCTGGCAAGGACACCCGTGGGCTCCTGCGGGTGCACGAGTTCGACAAGGTCGAGATTCTGGCGCTCGGAACCGCGGCGCAGGCGGCGGAACTCCACGCAGAGATCCTCCAACGCGCCGAGTCGCTCATCCGAGATCTCGGCCTCGCCTACCGGGTGCTGGACCTGTGCGCGGGCGACCTCGGCAATTCCTCTCGTCGCACGTTCGATCTTGAGGTGTACGCCCCGGGTGTCGACCGTTGGTTGGAGGTGTCCTCGGTGTCGTGGTTCGGCGACTACCAGGCCCGTCGTGCCAACATCCGCTACCGGCTGGCCGAGGGCAAGGGAACCGAGGTGTGTCACACCTTGAACGGCTCCGCGCTTGCCGTGCCACGGGTGTGGGCGGGCATCGTCGAGACCTATCGACAGCCCGACGGCACCGTGGTCATCCCGGAGATTCTGCGCCCGTACATGCGAGGTCTTGAACGCATCGAGTTGCCGGTACGCCCATGAGTGGTGTCGATCCTGCGAGCGTCGTGGGCGCCGACGATGCCGCAGGCTCAGACGGATCGGCGACGGGATCGTTCGTCGGCGAGCGGTCGACCTACGAACACGGCGTCCTGATCGAATCCGAGGTGGCCGACAACCCGATCGACCAGCTTCGTCGCTGGATCGACGAAGCCGAACAGGCGGCGGTCCCCGAACCGACGGCGATGACCCTGTCGACGGTGTCGAGCACCGGCAGGCTGACCTCGCGCACCGTGCTGCTCCGACAGCTGAGCGCCGAGGGTCCGGTGTTCTACACGAACTACAGCAGTGCGAAGGCCGACGACCTTGAGGCGCATCCGAACTGTGCGGCGCAGTTGCTGTGGATCCCGCTTCAACGACAGGTGCGGATCGAGGGCACGGCTCGGCCGGTTCCCCCAGCGACGTCGGACGCGTACTTCGCCGACCGTCCTCGCGGCAGCCAGGTGGGTGCGTGGGCGTCGCCGCAGTCGGAGGTCATCGCCGGGCGTGCCGAACTGGAGGCGATGGTCGCCGACGCCGAGGCGAGATTCGAACATGTCGAGAACGTCCCGAGACCACCGCATTGGGGTGGGTACGAACTCGTGGCCGATGTGGTGGAGTTCTGGCAGGGCCGGCCGAGTCGCCTTCACGACCGACTGCGCTACCGCAGGGTCGGGCCTGAGGGCGAGCGCGGGTCTGATGGCGAGCGCGGGTCTGATGGCGAGCGCGACTGGGTGCTCGAACGGCTTGCGCCGTGATCAGCCGCCGGTCGAGTTGAATACCGCCGCGGCGTCGTCGGTGACGAGCCATGGTGCGCCGTACCAGCCGATCTCGGTCGGGCCGAACCCGTCGGCATGCATGGCGCGAGCGAACGCCGCGGTCGAGTCGACATCAGCGGTGATCAGGATCGCGGTCGGCTGGGCCGCTGCGACGATCGCCGCCACCGCGGCGGCCTGACCGGCCGATGTGAGCTCGACGCGACTCGTGATGGTCCCGTCCAAACTGGTGAACGCCATCGCCATGTTGTCGGCGACGACTCGTTCGTCGTCGCTCGCACCGTCGACGATGACGACGCCCGTGTGTCCGTCGAACGACGCAAGTTGTCCGACGACCCAGCCCTGCAACTCGGTGGTCGGCGTGGTGCGGAAGAACCTTCCGTCGGCGCCGGCCGTTTGGGCTGCGCCACCATCCAGCGGCGAGATCAAGACGACGCCCGCCGGTCGGACCACGTCGAGCACTCGTTGCGTGGTCGTCGAATCGAGGCCGCCGATGATGACATCGGCGCCAGCATCGACGAGGGCCTGCGCTCCTCGGGCGATGTCGTCGGGGGTGCCGGTGCCGGAGGCATCGTCGAGGAGGTCGAGGTCTGAACCGATGACTCCACCCACCGTGTACTCGTTGATCTCCTCAACCGCGAGACGCACCCCGGCCATAGCGGAGCGCGAGGCCGTGGTGAGTCCGGGGCTGTCGAGGTCGGTCGGCAGCAGGGTCCCGACGCGAAGGATGCCGTCGGGCAATGGCCCTGAGCGGGGGTCGGCACCCGAGGACTCGCCGAGTTCTCCGGGGCTGCGCAGCTGCCCACCGACGGACTCTGAAGCGGTTGGCACGCCGTTGGTGGAGATGCGCACGACCTCGAACTCGCCCTCCAACGGGATGCCGTTGCGTTCGAGCGCGGCCGAGCCGGAGTAGCCCGTGTACGCGATGTCGGTTCGTTTGAGGATCTTCGCGCGACAGTTCGCGAACCCGAGACACGGCTCGCCGCCGACGGTGATACCGGGGATGGCGCTGGCGATACGGCCCGGGGCGTCACTGCGCGCCTCTTCGGCGGCCAATGCAGCGATGATCACGGCGTCGTAGGCAGAGGCTGCAGCCGCTTGATCGGTGGCGGTCGGATCGATTCCGGCCAGGCGTCCGCTGAAGTCGGGATTTGAGCTCCACGAGCGGGCGATGCCGGTCATCGTGGCGAACGGACTGTCGTCGACCGTCGCCACGTCGTTCGTCGACGGGGTCACAAATGTTGGCGCTGGAGCATCGCCGATCGTGTCGTCAAAGCTCGCGTTCGTGCAACCGCCGATCACGGCCGCCGCGCCGAGGAGCGCCACGGTTCGGCGGATGCGGCGTCGAAACGTGGTGCGCACAACCATCGCTGTCATGTTAGAGGTGCCCGGGTGGTGTCACGGCTCGCGATGTCTTTGGCTGGCGGCAGCCGACCGGCAATACTGGCGAGATGCCTGATACCGCGCAGCCACAGCTCGACCAGACCCTCGTCGGACTTTCCTTTGAGGACGGGTTTCGGGCGACCGAGTTCCTGACGGCGACGGCGCGGTTGGCGGCGAGTGGCTATCTGCGGATCATCGACGCGGTGATCGTGACCAAGGACGAGCAGGGCAAGACGACCGTGCGTGAGACGACCGATCTTCAGATCGGCGAGTCGGCGTTGTCGGGAGCACTGTGGGCCGGACTGTTCGGCGTGGTCCTTGGCGGTCCGGTCGGATGGCTCGCCGGCATGGCGGTCGGAGCGGGGGCAGGCGCTTTGACGGCCAAGGTGGTCGACCTGGGCCTGTCGGATGAGTGGGTGGATTGGTTCCGGGAGGTGGTCCAACCCAACACCACGACGGTTGCCCTACTCGCCACCGATATCGACAACAACGCCCTCGTTGCTGAAGCCGAACGATTCAGCGGAGCGCGGCTCGTCTACACCAACCTCCCGCCGGCAACCCTCGACCGGGTGAAACAGGCCCTCAACGACAACAGCGCGAGCGACTGACCGGCGTCGTCCTCCGGGGGGTTACACGCCGCGGGGCTTGAACAGCGACTCTTGAGCGAGCTGTTCGAACAGGTCGGCCTCGCGGTCGGTGAGTGACTCGGGAACGACGATGGAGATGACGGCATACAGGTCGCCGTCGTCGCCGCGCCGGTTGGGCAGCCCGCGGCCGCGTAACCGCAGTCGCTTGCCCGACGACGACCCCGGGGGCACCTTGACCTGGGCGGGGCCGCTCAACGTGGGCACCGTGGCCTTGGCGCCGAGCGCCGCCTCCCACGGGCTCACCGCGAGTGTGACCGACAAGTCCCGTCCGTCGACGGTGAAGGTCGGATCCGGTGCCAGCTTCACCTTCAACAACAGGTCGCCGGCGGGTCCGCCGCCGGATCCCGGTCCCCCCTCGCCGCGGACCCGGATCTTTTGGCCCGCGGTCACTCCCACGGGGATCTTCACGGTGATGTTGCGGACGCCTGTCGGGCCGCTCATCGTGACCTGACGCTCACCCCCGCCGAAGGCCTCCTCGAGCGACAGGATGATCTCTGCGTCCTGGTCGGCTCCGCGTTGCGGGCCGCTGCTGCGACGGCCCTGACCGAACAACCCGCCGAGCAGGTCCTCGAAGCCGCCTCCTCCGCCACCTCCGCCTCCGAACGCACTCCCGAATCCTCCACTGAACCCGCCGCCGCCGAATCCGCCTCCGTTGCCAGTGGTAGCGCCCCGTTGCGCTCGGGCCCACGCCGCCGGGTCGGTTCCGGGCGGCACCTTGCGGAAGTCGGCACCGAACGCGTCGTAGCGTTTGCGGGTCTCGGCGTCGGACAGGACGTCGTAGGCCTCCGAGATCGCCTTGAAGCGGTCCTCGGCCTCGGACGACTGGTTGACGTCGGGATGCCACACGCGGGCGAGCTTGCGATACGCCTTCTGGATCTCGTCCGAGGTGGCGTTGCGGGAGACCCCGAGCGTGTCGTAATAGCTGCTCGCCATGGCGTTCACGGTAGCGGTCCACGCCCGTCGCTGGGTGCGGAGGGTCGTGCGGATCGTCCGGCGGCCACTCGCTCGACGCGACGGTCGCCGATTCGGCGAAGTTCGGCCATCATGGAACTTGGAATCGGCGGTCGCGGCTGTCGAATGGGAGCATGTGCGCGTGGATTTCGACGAGATCGAACACCTGAAGGCCAGACATGGCGCGTGGTCGCTGCTGCGCGCCGACAACGTCGCGCTGGTGCTCAGTTTCTTGAGCCGGGTCTTTCTCGACGCCAACCAGGCCAACCTCCCGGCATCGAAGGTGCTGAGCGAACTCGACGACGAGCTCTATGCGCTCAACCAGCGGATTGGTGAAAGCCGGTTTCCGAAATCGGCCAAGGCCTACCTCGACGATTGGTCCGCCTCCGAACGGGGTTGGTTGCGCCGCCACGTTCCCGCCGGTGCCGACGAACCCCACTATGACCTCACCCCGTCGGTGGAAAGGGCGGTCGCGTGGGTCGAAGGCCTCCGATCTCGCAGCTTCGTCGGAACCGAGTCGCGCCTTGGCATCGTCGTCGAGCTCTTGCGTCAGCTGATCTATGGAGCCGCGGAGGACTCGTCTGAACGTCTCGCGGATCTGCGACGGCGCCGCGATGAGATCGATGCCACGATCGCCCAGCTCGAGGCGGGAGAACTCGGCGTGGACGACCCGGTGGTTCAGCGTGACCGTTATCAGCAGTTCTCCCGCACGGCCCGCGAACTGCTCGGCGATTTTCGCGAGGTCGAGGAGAACTTCCGGGAACTCGACCGAGACCTTCGGGCCAAGATTGCCGGATGGACCGGGTCGAAAGGCGAATTGCTCGACGATGTCGTGTCGACGCGCAGCGGTATCGCCGACTCAGATCAAGGCCGGAGTTTCGCGGCGTTCTACGACCTGTTGCTGTCGGGGGAACGTCAACAGGAGTTGGCCGATCTGTTGGCTCGGCTTCGCGACCTCGACGACATTCCCGAGTTCGACCCCAGGCTGGAACGGATTCAGCGTGATTGGCTCGATGCGAGCGAGCGAACTCAGGCCACGATCCGCCAGCTTTCCGAGCAACTCCGACGGTTTCTCGACGACCAGGTCTGGTTGGAGAACCGCCGGGTGTTCGACCTGCTCCGTTCGATCGAAGCCAACGCTCTCGCGGTGCGAGATGTTGCTGTGGTCGATGTCCACACCGAGGTCGACGACACCAGGGTCTCGCTGCGCCTCCCGATGGAGCGTCCCCTCTACCAGAAGGTGCGAACCACGTCGCTGCAGAACTCGACGATCGAAATCGGCACTGGCGATGTCGATTCCAAGCTGCTCGCAGATCATCCGTTCATCGACACCGTGTTGCTCACCCAGCGGGTGCTCGCCAGCCTCGGCGCGGGCGAGCAGGTTGGTTTGAACCAGGTGATCGACGAAACGCCGCTCGACGAGGGACTCGCCGAGGTCATCGCGTACCTGACCCTCGCCGACGAGTCGCTTGACGTCGACATCTCCGAACAGGATCGCACCGAGCTCAGCTGGACCGAGTCCACGTGGCCCCATGGGGTCGCGCCCGACGCCGACGACGTCGAGGATGCCGAGGATGTCGAGGATGTCGACGAGGTAGTCCTGCGCGTCCTCGATCTTCCCGCTGTCACCTTCAAACGAACCCCGGGAGGCCCGTCGTGACGACCCGAAGCCCAGGCGAATCGAGCCGAAGCGGCCAGGCCACCCACAGCGCGCACCTCGCCCCCGACGATCTCTCGCTCGTCGCCATCGCGCTGATGCGAGGCCCGATCACCCGCGAGCACGACCAGAAGCTGTGGCCGGCCCTGATCAAGATCGAACACCGGGTCGCCGACTATGTCGGGGTGCTCGGACTGCGGCTCGTGCTCGACGAATCCGACGGTTATGCGTTCCTCCGCAGCGCCCGAGAAGACGAAGTCGAGGGCGAATTTCCTCGACTCGTCAACCGGCATCGCCTGCCCTTTCAGGTGAGTCTTCTGATCGCGTTGCTTCGCAAGCGACTCGCTGAGTTCGACGCCACGAGTTCGGACGCCCGGCTGATGTTGACCCGCGACCAGATCACCGACCTGATGCGTACCTACATCCCTGACAGCTCCGACGACGTCAAGTTGCGCCGCAAGGTCGATGAGCACATCGCGTCGGTCGAGAAGCTGGGATTCCTCAAGAAGCTCCGCAGCGACTACGACGCGTACGAGGTGCGTCGCATCATCCGTGCGTTCGTCGACGGGCAGTGGCTTGCGGACTTCGATCGTCGCTTGGCGGAGTACGTCGAACAGGCCGGCCTGGCCGATCAGGAGGCGCCATGAGCCTGTTCGAGGTCGAGCCGGGCACCGACCATGACGAGCAGGCCCCTGCGGTGGGTGCCGGAACGCGGTTGCACCGAATAGAGATCTTCAACTGGGGCACCTTCCACGAGAAGGTGTGGACCCTCGACCTGGGTGGGCGCAACGCGCTCCTGACCGGTGACATCGGGTCGGGGAAATCCACGATGGTCGATGCGGTCACCACGTTGTTGGTGCCCGCCCAGCGCATCTCCTACAACAAGGCTGCGGGGGCGGAGACCCGAGAGCGAGACCTCCGCTCCTATGTGTTGGGGTTCTACAAGTCCGAACGCAACGAGGAGGCCGGTGGTTCCCGCCCGGTCGGGTTGCGCGGCCCCGAACACTTCTCGGTGATCCTGGGGGTGTTTCGAGACGTCGAACGCGCCACCACAACCACCCTCGCGCAGGTGTTTCGGGCACGTGAGGACACCTCCCAGCCCGAGCGGTTCTTCGTTGTCTTCGACGGCGAACTTTCGATTACCGAGCATTTCTCGAACCCAGGCGACTCGCTTGCCGACCTCCGCAAGCAACTCAAGTCGCTCGGCGCGAACGTCAGCGACGGGTTCAACGAATACCGACGCAGTTTCCGTCGGCGGCTTGGCATCACCTCCGATCAGGCGCTCGACCTGTTCTTGCAGACCGTGTCGATGAAGGCGGTCGACAACCTGAACGAGTTCGTGCGGTCCCACATGTTGGAACCCGTCGATATGTCGAAGCGGATCGATGCGCTCGTCGCGCACTTCGACGACCTCACCAAGGCCCATGACGCGGTCGTTCGCGCCCGAGACCAGCTCGAATTGCTCGTGCCGCTCGTCGGGCACCTCGACGCCTACGACGAACACAGCGAAGCGGCGCAGCGGTTGGGTCGCCTCATCGAGACGGCACCGTTCTACTTCGCGACGGCACACGACTCGCTGTTGGAAATCAAGGCGGAGCGGCTTGCGGGTGAACTCGACCGGCTGCAACGTCTCGACGCAGATATCGGGACCCGCCTCGATCAACTTCGCACCGACGAACGTCATCTGCACGCTCAGATCGACGGAAACGGCGGCAACCGGCTGGCCCTCATCGAGAGCGAACTGCGACGCCTGCGAGGCGAGCTTCCCCGACGCCAACACGCGGTGGACGAACACAACCGCAAGCTGGAAGCGGTTGGGCTCGAACCGGTTGGCGACGAAGCGCAGTTCATCGAGCGCCGAAGCCAGCTCGGCCAACGCGAACGCTCGGTCGAGGCCGAGCGTGTGGATGTCGACAACAAGATCGGGGAATTGACGGTTCGCGACCGGGACGAGCGCGTCGCGATCGACGAAATCACCAACGAACTCGACAGCCTCGCGAAACGGCGGTCGAATATCCCGTCGCGCAGCCTCGAGCTTCGGGAGCGGCTGATCGGCGACCTTCGACTCACCCCTGACGAGTTGGTGTTCGCCGGGGAATTGATGGCGATCGACGACCAATACGACCGCTGGGAGGGCGCGGCGGAGCGGGTGCTTCACAGCTTCGCACTGTCGCTGCTCGTTCCCAACGAGCGGTATCGCGAGGTTGCGGCGTGGATCGATTCGCACCACCTTCGAGGCCGCATCGTCTACTACCGGGTGCCCGAGCGGGTCGCGCCGGCCGGAGACCCGAATCGTCACGCTGCGTATCCCTTGCTCATGGACATGGTGAACATCCGGCCCGATACCCCGTTCGCGGAGTTCATCAGGCGCGAGCTCACCCATCGAGCCGACTACCTCTGCGTCCCCGACACCTCGACGTTTTCAACCCTCGATCGAGCGATCACCCCGGCGGGTCAGATCAAATCGAAGGACCGTCACGAAAAGGACGACCGCAGCCGTATCGACGACCGGTCGCGATACGTACTCGGCTGGGACAACCGGGCAAAGGTCGAGGCCCTGCGGGCTGAGCGCGAGACACTCATCGGCAACCACGCCGAGTCGCGGCGCCTGCTCGACGTCGCGCAGGCCGACCAACGACGCCTGATCTCGATGGGCACCACGTTGATCGATCTCGCCCGTGTGGACGATTGGGTCAGCCTCGACGTCGAGTCCCTCACCAAGCAGGTGGAGGACCTGTCGGGCGAACACGAAACGCTGCGGGCAGCGTCGGTCGAGCTGCAGGGACTGACCGCACAACTCGACGCCGTCGTGGCCAAGATCGTCGAGGAATCAACCGAACGCGACTCGGTGAAAACCGAGATCGGACGGGTGACCGGAGAGGCCGAGCGGACCGAGGCCCAGCGCAACGATCTGCAGCAGCTCTTGGGTCTTGTCGAAGCCGAGGTGGCCCGCGGGTACTTCGATGAACTCGAGGAACACCTCAGCATCGAGCATCGTCGAGGCGCGCTGCAACTCGACGGAATCGACAGCGCCCGCAGCGGTGCAACGGAGGGCCTTCGAAGTGCCCAGCACCGCGCGACCGAGCGTGCACATGGTGCAGAGCGTCAGGCCGAGCGGGCCATGGCCGGTTTCCGAGCACGCTTCCAACGCGAGACTGCGGAACTCGACGCGTCGGTGGCCGCGGGGCCGGAATACCGCGAGATGTACGAACGCGTGCGCACCGACGACCTACCTCGTTTCGAGGCGGAATTCCGGACCTCGTTGCGCGAGAACACGATCAAGGAGATCGCGCAGCTTTCGGCCGACCTCGAAGGCCGTCAGCGCGACATTCGCCGCCACATCGACACGATCAACGGGTCGCTCCACGAGATCGATTACAACCCCGGGCGTTTCATCCGGCTACTGCCCGAAGCGACACCGAACACCGAAATCCGCGGCTTTCGCGACGAGCTGCGGGCCGTGACGAGCCGTACCACGAACCCTGGCGACGACGACTACTCCGAGCACCGCTTCTTACAGGTGAAGGCGTTGATCGATCGTTTCGTCGGCCGGGAGGGATCGACCGACCAGGACCGGGCTTGGACGAAGCGGGTGACCGACGTTCGCAACTGGTTCGTGTTTTCGGCATCGGAGCGATGGCGAAGCGACGACACCGAATACGAGAACTACGCGGACTCCTCCGGTAAGTCCGGCGGCCAGAAGGAAAAGCTCGCCTACACCGTGCTGGCGGCCTCGCTCGCGTACCAGTTCAGTCACGGTTCGACCGCGGGTGCCGGATCGTTTCGCTTCGTGGCGATCGACGAGGCGTTCGGCCGCGGCTCCGATGAGTCAACCCGGTTCGGCCTCCGGCTCTTTCGCACACTCGGCCTGCAGTTGCTCATCGTGACGCCGTTGCAGAAGATCCGCGTGATCGAACCGTTCGTGTCGACGGTCGGCTACGTCGTCAATCCCGAGGAGAACAACTCCCAACTGGTGCAGATGACGATGAGCGAACACCATCGCCGCCGTGAATCCGCCGGGCAGGCGTGAGGCCGCGCGAGGTGAACCCGGCATCCGCGAGCGGTGGATCCGGGCCGAGGCCGCGCTGGAAGACGTACCGGGATGTGGTCGCAACCCTGAACGCCCGGTGGCAGCGTGGCCGGTACCTCCGTGAAGCGCTGCTGGGCGAACCCTTTGAGCCGGTGAGGGTTTCGCTCGGCGGTCCGAAGGCAGCCGACCTGTCTCAGCATTTCAGTGAGGTCATCGATTGGGCCGATGCGGTGCATTCGGCGGCCGCGCCTCACGGCCGGGTCGAGACTCGAACGATGAAGACCCGATCGATCGGGGAGAACGAGATTCCGGTCGCCGTGTGGTTCGATTCGATCGACCAACTCATTGCCGCGCTCGGCGTGCGTCGCGAACTGCAACAGGCCGAGCAGTTGGTGGCGGCGACCGGAGCGGCGCTCGGCGACGAGGCGGCGCGGTGGGTCGCTCAACACCCACACCCGGCACTCGGATCGCAACCGTGGTGGCCGGGAATCATCGCGGTCACTCAGTGGATCGCGGCGACCGATGTCTCGGGGCTCGACCTGCGCCATGTCGATGTCGGGGGAGCGGGAGCGCAATACGGGATCGACACCAAGTTCATCACCGCCCACGGTGCGATCATCGGGTCGTTGCTCGATGTGGTGTTGCCCCCCGAACGGGTCAACCCCATCGAATCCGAGTTCGTTGCGCGGTACGGATTTCGTCGGCCACCTCGCTACGTGAGGTTTCGGTTGCTCGACGAGGTCGAGGAACTGCCGGATGGAATCAGCGAGCTCACCTTGCGAACCGACGAACTCGCGGCGATGCCGCTGTCGGTGGAGCAGGTCTTCATCGTCGAGAACCAGGCGACGTACCTCGCGTTTCCCCCGGTCCCACGGTCGATCGTCATCTTCGGCGGAGGCTTTGGGGCAACCCAACTCGGCGATATCGCCTGGCTGGCCGAACGACGGGTGCTCTACTGGGGGGACCTCGACCTCGCGGGTTTCGCCATCCTGGACGCCGTTCGCCAGCGGGTCGGCAACGTCGAGTCCATGTTGATGGATCGCGCCACACTCAGCTCGCATCTTGCCCATGTGGTGAACGACGCGAAGGCAAAGCCAGCCATGCTCACCCACCTCACCGCGGAGGAGTCGGCGACCTACCGTGATCTGGTGGAGGACCGCTATGGCGCATCGCTGCGGCTTGAACAGGAGCGGATCCGGTTCTCCCACGTGAGGGCAGCGCTCAGCGAGCTACGGCGCGGCGACATCGACTAGCAAAGAGCTGTGAGCCAACCCTCGTCCGACAGGCCGGCAGAGCCCGACCACGCCAACCCCAACGGCAACACGGCGCCGTTTGACACCGACCTTGCTGCGATGCGCGAGTTGTCCGACCGCCTCATCGCCGTGGCCACCGTCGGCGTGCATCGGTGGGTACTCGACGTGGTCGCCGAACGGATCTCCGGCCTCGACGCCACTCGTGCGGCGGCGGTTCTCGACGCGGCGCGGGGCGCGGCCGACGAGGCGGCTACCGACGTGCACAAGCATCTCACCGAACTGCTCGCCGTTCCGGTCGACGAGCAGTCGACGACGCCGCTCGCGATCCTTCGGGGCGCGCACCGCTACCCGACGGCGGTGCTGAGCGAGGCCGGAGCAATTCCGGTGCAGCGCGATCCGTTCGAAGAACGGGTGAATCCCGATGACCTCTTTGGCGTTGCGCCGGGCTCATGGGCTGACTTCGGCGAGGAGGTGCTCGACGCCGGTATGGCGTGGGGAGCAGCCAAGGCGTTCCTGCACAAGCGGGCTCGGCGCCAAGCCCCGTAGGCGGGGCCACCCGACCCATTCGGCGCGCGATCTGTTCACGCTGCGTTCACCATCCGTAGGCAGGACGGGGATGCGTCGGCGGTAGGTTCGACCCACCCGAGGATCCGACGGAGGCGCCTGCCCATGAAGGTGGAAACCGAACTCGCCGCCCTGCTTCAACGCAGCGACCTGTTGGGCCGGGCCTTTACGACCGACTACACCGCCGTCGTCGAACGATGGCTGTGCTCGCTCTACGAAGATCTGGTCGGTCTCGGCGATGGGGTGGCGCTCGTCGCGACCGGCGGGCAAGGGCGCGGGGAGCTGTCGCCGTTCAGCGACCTCGACCTGCTGTTGTTACACGATGGTTCGCTCGACGGCTCCACCGCTCAGTCGCTGTGGTATCCGCTGTGGGACGCGAAGATGAAGGTCGGACATGCGGTGCGGACCCCGGCGGAAACCCTGCAACTCGCCGCGACCGACCTGGCGACGGCTACCGGGCTGTTGAGTGCGCGCCATCTCGCGGGCGACGCGTCATTGACCGCGGCGCTCGTCGAGGCCCACCTCGTCGAGTGGAAGCGTCGCGCCAAACGGGCCTTCGGGGAGCTCGTCGACACGACCACTCGTCGTCACGCTGATGCGAGCAGTGTCGCCAACGCGCTCGAACCGGACTTGAAGGAGGGTCGGGGCGGCCTGCGCGACGTCCACCTGCTGAGCTGGATCGAGGCTGCGGACCAGGGCCTGGACATCGCCTCGGCCGACGACCTGGCCGAGGACTACGACCTGGTGTTGGCGGTACGCGTCGAACTGCACCGTCTGAGCAACCGGCCCGGCGACGTGATCCGGCTCGACGATCAGGCGGAGGTTGCGTCGCGCCTTGGGTTCGCCGACGCGATGGAGTTGATGTCGGAGCTTGCGGGCAGTGCCCGCCGCATCGCATGGGCGGCCGATGACGCCTGCAGTCGCCTGCAAGGCTGGCTGCGCCCCAGCTCGAGGCTCCGACCGCGGCGATCACCGTCGCTGGAGGGCCCCTACGAGCTCGATGGTGGGTTCGTGGTCGTGGCGCCGGACGCGCCGAGCAGCGTCGATGCCATCGAACCACTGCTCGTCGCGCTTGCAGCGGCGCGACACGGCGCCAGAATCCACCGCGGAGCTCTCGAGCGGATCAGTACGGCGGCCGCAGCCGAGGAGCCGTGGCCGGATGAGCTGCGGCGGCGGTTCGTCGAGTTGTTGGCGTGCGGACCAGCAGCGATCGAGGCGATCGAGTCGCTCGACCTCGTCGACAGTTGGGTTGCGCTGATCCCCGAGTGGGCACCGTTGCGATGTCGATCGCAGCGAAACGCCTATCACCGGTTCGCGGTCGATCGGCATTCGTGGGAATGCGTCGCCATGGCCGCGGACTTCTTCGATCGGGTCGATCGCGGTGACCTGCTGTTGTTGGCGGCGCTCTTTCACGACATTGGCAAGGGGTACCCGGGCGATCACAGCGTCGTCGGGGTGCAGGTTGCCAGACCGGCCTTGCGTCGCATGGGGCTCTCCGAAGCCGACGTGCGAACCGTCGAGGTGCTGATCGAACATCACCTGCTGCTCGCGGACGTCGCGACGCGTCGAGACCTCGATGATCCGCTGACGATTCTGTCCGTCGCCGCGCGAGTCGAGACGGTGCAACGCCTCGGCCTCCTCGAAGCCCTGACCACCGCGGACTCGTTGGCGACCGGATCCACCGCCTGGAGCCCGTGGAAGGCCGGTCTCGTCGCCGAGCTGGTGCGAAAGGTCGGTCACGTGCTCGGCGGGGGCGCAGTCGAGGACGTGACCGGAGCGGCGACGCTGAGCGCCGATCGGCGGCGCCTCATCGAAGGGCGCGACCCGAACGCCGAGCCGGTGGTCGAGGCGGACGGGAATCGGGTCACCATCGTGTGCATCGACCGTCCCGGAGTGTTCAGCCGCATCACCGGGGTGCTCGCGCTCAACGGACTGGATGTTCTCGAGGCGACGGTGCAGTCCGACGACGGCTGGGCCGTCGAGGAGTTTGTCGTCGAGTCGACATTCGCTTCGGAGATTCCGTGGGCGAAGGTTGCCCGCGACATCGACCGGGCGTTGCGCTCGAGATTCGCACTCGAGGCGCGCCTAGCAGAACGCCGACGCAGCTACCGCCGTGCCGTTCGAACCGTTGGGACCCTGGAGCCGAAGGTCCGTGTCGTGCGAGGGGAGGCGTCGGATGGCGCCACCGTGGTCGAGGTCATCGGGCGGGACCGAATCGGTCTCCTGCACCAGCTGACGCGCGTGCTGTCGGATCTCGATGTCGACATCGTCCGAGCCAAGATCGCCACCCTCGGCGGCGATGTGGTCGACACGTTCTATGTCCGCGGTCGCGACGACCTGCCCATCGACGACGATGACCTCGTCGAGATCAAGTCGGCGCTGCTGTTCGAACTGCGTCGCCCCGATGCCTGAGCCGGGCGGCGAACGCCGATGCCGGTCGCTACTACTGGTCGCGTAGGAACGCCTCGACCTCGCTGACCAATGCGTCGGCGCTGTGTCCGGCGAGCGCTTCGCGGTCGTAACGCTCTTCGAGATGGGCGACATAGGTGACCGTGTCGTCGTCCTCGGACACCATGTCGGTGATCTGGCGGTCATAGTCCTCGACGTCGTCGTCGAGTTCTTCGATGGGAAGGTCGATCCCCAGAATTCGGCTGACCTCGACCGCGAGGGCTCGGGTCGCCTTGGGTGACGGGGCCGACGGAACGTAACTGGGTACCGTCGCCCACAACGACGCGCTGTGGGTGCCACGTGTTGCGCACAGTTCGTGAAGCACGCCTGAGATTCCGGTGGGCCCCTCATACCGGGACGGCTCGTAGTCGAGAATCCGCGACACCTCGACGTTGCCGGCGGCCCCGAAGACCTGAGAGGGGCGAGTGTGGGGAACCTCCGCGAGGAGGCTTCCGAGCGTCAACACGAGTCGGGCGTCGAGGTGTTGTGCCACTTCGAGCACGCAGTGCGAAAACGCTCGCCAACGAAGCTGGGGTTCGATTCCACACAGCAGCACGATCGGCGGTGAACCTTCGGGCGTCGCCACACGAAAGACGTTCTCGGGCCAGTCGATGCGCCGAATACCGTCCCCATCGCTTCCGATGTGGGGCCGAACGACGGTGAAGTCGAAGAACTCCTCGGGGTCGATGTCGACGAAGGGGGTCGCGTCGAGCCAGCGCTCCAACAGACGAACGGTCTGTGATGCGGCCTCACCGGCGTCGTTCCAACCCTCGAACGATGCGATGACGATCGGTTCTTTGACCGCCGGTCGGTCGAGCCATCGAAGATAGGTCACCCACAAAACGCTATCGACGAACACGTCAGTTCCCTCCGTCTGGAACCGAAACGCGATCCCGTACGCTGGAGCCATGGGAACCGATGCCACCGTGACCGTTCGCGAACTCTCCGCCGCCGATGTCGACGCCTCCATCGCCGAGGCCTTCGTCGGCCTGCTCCCGCAGTTGAGTTCGTCGTCGCCGCGCCCGACGGTCGAACAACTCGCCCGGATTGCCGGCTCGGACTGTAATCACCTGCTCATCGCGGAATCGGAGGATTCCACCGTGCTCGGCTCGATGACCTTGGTGGTCTTCGAGATCCCCACCGGGGTCCGCGCCTGGATCGAGGACGTGGTGGTCGACGAGTCGGCTCGCGGCCGTGGCGTGGGAGAAGCCCTCAACCGGCGTGCGATCGACATTGCCCACGAGGTTGGAGCGAAATCGGTGGACCTGACCTCGCGGCCGAGTCGCGAGGCGGCGAATCGCCTGTATCAGAAGCTGGGTTTCGTCGCCCGGGAGACGAACGTCTATCGCTATCAGGGTTCGCGATAGGCGAGGTCGGGTGTCGACCCCGGCCAGCTCAGGCCGGGTCGACCCGCCAGACCGTGCCGCTGAGTGAGGCGATGTACACCTCGTCATTCGGGCCGACGCCAAAGCTGACGACCGAGTTCATCGTCGTGTCGTTCGTGTCGATCTCTCCGGAATCGACGACCGCGTCACCGTCGACGCGTAGGCCCCACAGCTTCGCTGCGGCGAAATCGGAATAGAGGTAGACCCCGTCAAGTTCGCCGAGGCGGGGATCGCGCACGACGACGCCGCCGGTGATCGACGCTCCCTGGTCGTGGCCGTAGTCGAGGATCGGCTCATGAAATCCGCCGTCGGGGTGCGACCCGTCGTCCTCGTCGGTCGGGTGAGTGCCCTCGCGCCGGTCCCAACCGAGATTCGCGCCGCGTCCCAAGCCGTCGGCGGCTCGCAACACGTTGACTTCCTCCCACGAGTTCGCGCCGACATCGGCGATCCACAGGTCACCGGTCGCCTGGTCGAACGAGAAGCGCCAGGGGTTTCTCACCCCAGCGATCCAGATCTCACGACGCGCCCCTCCGGGGCCGTCGACATAGGGGTTGTCGGCGGGAATGGTGTAGGTCGGTGCGGCGACGTCGATCCGCAGAATCTTTCCGAGCAACGACGTCAGGTCTTGAGCGCGGTTGCCCGGATCGCCCTGCCCTCCGCCGTCGCCGAATCCGATGTACAGCATCGAGTCCGGTCCGAACTCGACGTGGCCGCCGTTGTGGTTCGTGGCGGGTTGAGCGACGCGAAGCAACTCGGTTGGGTCGGCCGATGGGCTTTGGGCACCCGCTTCGAAGGGGTAGCGCTCGATCACGCTCGCACCGCCGTCGTCGCCGTCGGTGTAGGACACGATCAACACGGTACCGTCGAGGTTCCAAGCGATCCCCAACAACCCCTGCTCGCCCTGATAGTCGCCGACGCGGTCGCGCAGGTCGAGCAACATCGACGGGTCCGAGCCATCGAGCGGTATCCGTTCGATTCGCCCGTCGCGGGACGCGACGTACATCGCGTCATCGTCGCCGAAGCGTCGAGCGAGGGCGATCGCCTCGGCCACGTCGGCAACTTCGGTGAGGGTGACCCGGGCCGTCGCGAGCGGTGCGGCCGACGTCGCCGGTGCGGAGGTCGAGGTCACGGAGACTGTCGTCGAGGTGACAGCGGAAGCCACGGGAGCCGTGTCCGGCGTGTCGGAACCACCTCCGTCTCCGCACGCGCCCAGCGTCGCCAACGCCGAGACCCCGAGCACGGCCGCCAACCGGCGGGTGGGTGGCGTAGGGCGGTGGCGCATCACCACCTCACCGCTGCGAACGCCCGTCGGCGTCGGGCCTCAGCACCGGCACGCGAGCCGGACGAATAACCCCCTCCTGCATCACCGACGCGACCAGGGTTCCGTCACTACTGAAGATCAGCCCACGGCCGAGCCCCCGCCCGCCCTGCGCTGTTGGGGTGTCCTGGTGATACAACAGCCACTCATCGGCGCGAAACGGGCGGTGGAACCACATGGCGTGATCGAGGCTGGCCATGAACACATCGCCCAACCCGCTGCCGCCGTGGGGTTTCAACGAGGTGTCGAGCAACGTGATGTCGGAGGCATAGGCCATCACGCACTGGTGGAGCACGGGGTCGTCCGGAAGTACGCCGTTGGCGCGAAACCAGACATCGTCGATCAACGTCCCCGGCGAGCGGTCATCAGGCGGCTGCCAGTTGCAGTAGCGGGTGTCGATGGCCCGCGGCCGGTCGTACCAGGAGCCCAACAGGTGGCGGTAGGGGGCCATGCGGTCGCGAAAGTCCGGTAGCGACTCGGGTTCGGGCAGACCCAACGGCATTGGCACCTGATGCTCATAGCCCTCTTCAGCGCGTTGAAACGACGCGGTCAGCCCGAAGATCGGACGTCCGTGTTGAATCGCCTGAACCCGACGGGTGCAGAAGCTTCGGGCGTCGCGAATTCGCGCGACCTCATACAGGATCGGGACCCCGACATCGCCGCTTCGCAGAAAGTATCCGTGCAGCGAATGGACGCCGAACCCAGCCTCCACGGTCCGGGTCGCCGCAACGAGCGCCTGCCCGGCGACCTGGCCGCCGAAGGTGCGCTGGCGCTCCTCGTCGGGGCTTTGACCTCGAAAGATGTTCACCTCGATCGGTTCGAGGTCCAAGAGAACGATCAACGAATCCACGGCGGCCTGATCCATGCCAACCATCTTGCCCGACGCCGACGGATGAACGGATCGTCGTTGATTCGGACTGCCGTCGTCAGGGCGATACGATCTCACGTCGTGAAGCTGACTCCCTCGGGACTGATCGAGCACGCCAGGAGCGACGAGGGCCGAAAGCAGCTTCGTTACGCCGCGGTCTCGGTGGTGTTCGTGCCGCTCGGACAGGTGCTGGTTCAGGTGCTGCGCTGGGTGTTCGAGGTTCGCGAGTACTGGGCGGTGCTGATTTCGGCATGCATCCTCACCATCCCGAACTACCTGGCCAACAAGTTCATGGTGTGGCGCGATAAGTCGAAGGACAATCGAACCACCGAGGTCATCGTGTTCTGGAGCGCAGCGGTGCTCGGGACCGGATTTGCGATGGGCTTCGTCTGGTTGGCCGGGCAATGGTTCCCCGAAGACCGTGGTAAGGCGGTGCACGGTTTCGCCATCTTCATCGCTCAGCTCGTCGGCTACGGCATCGTTTGGGTCGCCCGGTACGTGTTTCTCGACCGCTGGCTGTTCAAAGCGACCCACCACGGCGAAGAACCGCCCAGGGAGTTCCTCGAAGACCTTCACGGCGAGCTTCCGCTGTGACGGGCACCGGCAACGAGGCCCCCATGGACGAGACCTTGCGCAGTGCCGCTCAGGCGGCGCGTGGCTTCATGCCGATCGACGAGGGTGATGCCCTGTATGAGGCGGGCCTCGAGGCGACACGTCGGGTGCCGGGCCTCCCGCTGTTGGAGATCGGAAGCTACTGCGGTAAGTCCGGGGTCTACCTCGGGGCCGCGGCGCGAGCCGGTGAGGTCGTGTTGTTCGCAGTCGACCATCACCGCGGATCCGAGGAGAACCAACCGGGTTGGGAATGGCACGAACCCGACCTTGTCGATCCCGCGGTGAACAAGATGGACACGTTGCCGATCTTTCGGCGCACGATCCACGATGCCGGTCTCGAACGCCATGTCGTGGCAGTCGTTGCCGACTCTCCGACCCTCAGCCGCTTCTGGACGACGCCGCTGGCCCTGCTGTTCATCGACGGTGGGCATGGCGAGGAGCCGGCGCATCGTGATTACGAACGCTGGAGCGCTCACGTTGCCCCCGGCGGAATTCTCGCCATCCACGACGTGTTTCCAAACCCTTCCGACGGCGGCCGTCCACCCTATGAGATCTACCTCCGGGCGTTGGAGTCGGGGAACTTCACCGAACTCTCGGCCACCGGCTCGTTGAGGGTCTTGGCGCGAGCCGACAACGCTCGGGTTCACCGACCAGAGCCGAAGCGGTTCGACTGACGGCCGACGCCTCCAGGCGGCGCTAACGCTCGGCGGTCGGATCGTCCTGTTCGTAGATCGTCGTGGGGTCGGGCATCTTGGTGCCGAACTCCTCGCGTTTGCGGCGTGACTCGAGGGTCACGGCGATGACGATCGTCGCGAGTCCGCCGATGATCACCGCGAAGACCAGGTACTGCTCCCCGCTGCCCGGCTCGCCGGGTTGGACTTCGTAGTCTCCTGAGGAGTGTGGAACCGGGATGATCGAGGGGGCCTCACCCGGGCGCAACTCGGGCTCTGTCGCGCTCGACGCCGCCGGAGTCGTCGTGGTCGCGATTTCGCTGCCGTCGTCTTGTGCCCCAGCGTGCGGCGCTGCGCTGAACAGCCCGATGGCAAGTGCCACGAACGCGGCCGCCCCAAAGGCTCGCACGCGGTGCGCGAACCCAGCCGCGTTCACGCGTCTCCTGAATGCTCGGTGACGGCGTCGTCGGCCCCGATATCGATCAGTGCAGGGAACGCGCCGTGGTCGGTGAACAGGTGCGATGCAGGGCTCTTGGCCGCAAGCGCGTCGGCCCCCAGCACCACTGCAGCAGCGGTGTACGACGACTGCTCGCCACCCGGAAAGTGCACCTCATCGGGGTACACGATGCCGGTCCAGTAGCGGCCCTCGTCATCGCGATGCCGCTGGGCCCAGCCGAACAGGGCCTCGCCGCGTTCGCGATCGTCGATCGCCAACAAGGCCATGACCAACTCGCAGGTCTCGGCCGCGGTGATCCACGGTCGATCCGACACGCACCGCACGCCCCGGGATTCCTCGACGAACGCGTCGTAGCGCTCATCGATGCGCTGTTGGGCGGCCTCGCCGACGATCGCCCCGCACAGCACCGGGTAGTACCAGTCCATCGCCCAACGGTGCTTGGGAGCGAACGCCTCGGGCACGTTGCGGATCGTGTTGCCGAGCCGCGCGGCGGACAACTCCCATTCCGGTCGGGCTTGATCCAGGGTGTCGGCGATAGCGACCGCGCAGCGGATGCTGTGCAACATCGATGACGAACCGGTGAGGAGTGCGAAGGTCCACGGAGTCCCGTCGGCGTGGCGGGCCCAGATGATCTCGCCTCGAGGTGTCTGGAGTTCCAGCACGAACCCGATCGCCCGGTCGACCATCGGCCACATCGATTCGAGCCAGGCGCGATCCCCGGTGAGTAGCCAGTGGTGCCATACCCCAGCGGCGACGTACGCGATCACGTTGGCGTCGAGCTTGTCCTGTTCGACGCGGTCGGCGAGGTAGTACTGGTGCCAGGCGCCATCGGGGCGTTGAAGGTCGCGAAGCCAACTGAATCCGAGCCGGGCTTCGTCGATCCGTCCGCCGAGGGCCAGCGCCATCAACGCCTCTGTGTGGTTCCACGGGTCGGCGTGACCGCCTTCGAACCACTGGACCATTCCGTTCGGAAGTTGCAGGGATGCGATGTAGTCGACGGTTTCGCTCAGTTGGTCGGCCGTGACGATGCCGTCGACATCATGCAGCCACACGGTCGTCGCTCCTACGGTGAGTTGGGGTGTTCGGCTTTTCTCCGTAGACGACGACGGCCTTGCCCAGGATGGGGTTGAGGAGGCGGTCGGCAGCCCGTGTGATGGCAGGTGCCTTCATCATGTCCCACACCAGGAAGTCGTGGTACGCCTTGACGAGCGGATGTGAGGAATTGGTTGGGCTGACGATGCAGCGCAGCGCCCAATAAGGAGAGTGCAGCGCGTGCTCTCGATGGGACTCCCCGAGGGTGAACCCCGTGGTTTCCAGGCGCTCACGGAGCAGTCGTTCGGTGTAGATGCGCAGGTGACCACCCTCGGCGAGGGGGGCGTGATACTCGGCTGAGAGGGTCCAGCAGATCTTCTCGGTCAACCACGTGGGAACGGACACGGCGATACGCCCACCCGGCTTCAGCACCCGGAAAAGTTCGGCCATCGCCGCGGCGTCGTCGTTCAGGTGTTCAAGGACTTCCGAGCAGATGATGCGGTCGAAGGTGTCATCCGCGAATGGCAACTGGTAGCCGTCGCCACGAACGGCCTGAGCATGGTGGGTCCTGGGGACCTCGTCGGTCTCGTGCATCGCCCAGAACAGGTCGCGGACCGATTCGAGGTCGCTGAAGGAATAGTCGAGCGCGACCACCTGGGCCCCGCGTCGAAACGCCTCGAAACTGTGGCGGCCGGCCCCGCACCCCATGTCGAGCAGTGACATGCCGGGCTGCAGATCGAGGCGGTCGTAGTCGATGGTCAACACGGGCAGGTCCTAGCTCAACGCGAGTCGCGCACGATAATGGTCGACGGTGCGCACCGCGGTGTGTCGCCAACTCCAGCGGCTGATAACCCGTTCGCGTCCGGCGATGCCGATTCGCTTCGAGTCGTCCGGATTCTCGATCGCTCGACGGATCGCCGCTGCGAGCGCGTCGCTGTTGGCCGGTTCGCACGAGTAGCAGGTGTCGCCGTCCTTGCCGGTGACCTCGGGCAGCGCCCCACCGGTGGTCGCGACGAGAGGGCATCCGGTGGCCATCGCTTCGATCGCCGGCAAGGAGAATCCTTCATACAACGAGGGCACCACCGCGCAGGTGGACTCGTTGTACATCTCGACGATTCGTTCGTCGGGGACGCCGGAAACGAACTCGACGACACCGTCGAGGCCAAGCTCTTCAATCGTCCGTTTCGCCGCGGAACCCTCTTTGAGTTTGCCGATGATGACGAGCTTGAGCTCGGGGAACTCGGCTCGGAGCTTCGCGAGGGCCTCGAGAAGGAACCGCTGCCCCTTCATGGCGACGTCGGCCGAGGCCGTCGAGATGATCTGAAAGGGCTTGCGCTCGATGTCGTCGAGCGGCTTGAACAGATCCGGGTCGACCCCGACCGGCACGACGAACAACTTGTCGGGACTCACGTCGTGGGTCCGGCAGATGTCGTCGAAACTGTTCTGGGAGACGGTGATGATTCGCTTGAGGCGTTTCGCCACTCGGGTCTGCATCTTGGTGAACGCGTACCACCGTGCCTTGGAAAGGCGTTGGTAGGTCGTTTCCGCGTGTTCCATTTCGATGCGGCGATCGACGGTGATGGGGTGGTGGATCGTTCCGAGGACTGGAAGCCCAGCGGACTCGATTGCCAGCAGGCCGTAGCCGAGGCACTGATTGTCCTGGACGAGATCGAACTCGTTCACGCGGTGCTTGAGGTGGTCCCAGGCTCGCAGCGAAAACGCGAGGGGCTCGGGAAAGGTTCCGGTGCTGAACGCGGTCACCTCGGCGAAGTCGGTCCAGTTCTTGAGTTCCCAGAGCCCAGGCATCCGCATCGGGAAGTGGTCGTTGTAGATGTCGAGACTGGGCAACTGAACGAGCGGGACCCGCGGGTCGACAATCGGGTAGGGCTGGCCCGACAACACTTCGACGGAGTGCCCGAGGTCGACGAGTGCCTTGGTCAGGTGGCGTGTGTAGACGCCCTGCCCACCCACATGCGGCTTCCCCCGATACGTCAGGTACGCGATCCGGAGGGGATCGTCGTCACCTGGCCGTCGCTTCGAGTTGTTCTGCATAACAAACCAGCTTCCCTGCCCAGGCAGGCGCCGGTCAAACCCTGCGAGCAGCCACCTCGGCGATCGATGTGTTGTGGAATTCTGGGCGCGATGTTCGAGTGATCGAATTCGTGGCCGGGGGGTGGGGTTGGGACGTGAAACGGGCGGGGTTCGTATGAACCCCGCCCGCCGGACGATTCATTCCCAGGGGTGTTCAGTTGCTCTCAGCCGTTGTCCGCAACGGTGATGGCGACGGTGTAGTTGACCAGGCCGTCGTTCCAGGTCAACCAGCTGCCGGTTGCCCTGGCGGAACTCAACGACCCTGAGACCGGGGAGGCGAAGACCAGGGGCGTGGAGAGGTTGCGAATTCCTGCTCCGGGGTCGTTCACCGAGATGGTGCCGAAGCTCCACCACAAGAAATTGGAGGCGTTCACGGTGACTCGCGCCGTGCCACCGTTGACGCCGGGGTAGGTGCCACTGCCGGAGATGGCGGAAGCCGACCGATTCGTGAGCGCGACCTTCAAGTTGCCGCTCGTCAGGCTGCTGGAGGCGTTGTAGTTCAGCCCACCACGGATCGCTACCGTGACGACATCATCGCCGGCGGGGGCAGCGGTAGTTGGTGCAGCGGTAGTTGGTGCAGCGGTAGTTGGTGCAGCGGTAGTTGGTGCAGCGGTAGTTGGTGCAGCGGTAGTTGGTGCAGCGGTAGTTGGTGCAGCGGTAGTTGGTGCAGCGGTGGTCGGTGCAGCGGTGGTCGGTGCAGCGGTGGTCGGTGCAGCGGTAGTTGGTGCAGCGGTAGTTGGTGCAGCGGTCGTCGGTGCAGCAGTCGTCGAAGCGTTGCCAGCGATGACCGTGCGGCTCAACACTCGCGGCGCCGGTACATCGCACTGAAGGTTCAGGCGGTTGAGGTCGCCGAAGACGGGAATCGACAAATTGAGGTCGAGGCGCACGTTGGCGGGCCCGGCGAGGTAGTCGATCACATACGCGCCCGGCGTCGGGGTGAAGCTGCCGGCGAGCTGTTCCCTGATCGAGATCGCTCCTGGCTGGTTGAGGCTGATCGTTCGGGGCTCAAGGTCCTTGTTGACCTGCGCCGGGGTGGCCCCGGAGGTCTTCATCGAGATGTTGCCCGCTCCGACCTTGATGCTGTACTTGTTCAGCTTCTTCACCGTGTCCACCAGCGCCTGCGGGACATCGATTGCATAGTCGAAGGTGGCGGTGGCGGCGCCTGCGGCGTTGACCGAGGCCGGAGCGTTCGCGTCGACGGTCACGGGCACAATCAACGGAAGCTCGATGCTGCTGTCGTACTTCTGTAGTTCCGTCAGCATGGTGGCGGAGTTGACCCAACGGTTGCCGACCGAGATCTTGCCAGCCGTGTCGTTGGTTGCGCCCGCACATGTGTAATAGACGACCTGGGTGATCGCTCCGGCCGGCGCCATGGCTATGCCCGTTGCGCCCGCTGTGGCGATGAGCGTCACAGCTGCAGCGACGCGTTGGGTCCGAGACAACTTCACTGGATCCTCCAAACGATACCGACCTCGCCCAAGGTCGGCGCGACGTGCAATTTAAACGCATATCGGCACTTGTGTCGAATTTCACTCGTTGGAGCGACGCATGTCGGAGGGCGGTTTCGTCAGGGAGTTCGGACAGAACGTAAAGGGGGGAGCGACACCGAAGCGTCGCTCCCCCCTTTACGTTCAATGGTCCTTGATGATGGCGGTTAGGCCTTGACGGTGACCGTCCTGCAGACCCGCTTCTTGACCCACTTGCCTTTCGACTTCACCTTCTTGTAGCTGCAGCGCTTGACCTTCTTGGTCCGTGTTGCAGTCGCAGACTGAACCTGAGCAGCGAGGAAAGGATTGGGGACGATGAAGTAGCCGATCTGGAACGGGCTGCACAGCGGCCCGGTTTCGGAGGCGGGAATCGTCGTCTTGCCGGCGTTGACCACGGCAACTTCGGGGCTCTTGGGGAACATGGCGGTGATGTTCGCAATCATCTCGGGGGTTGTTGCGCCCGCGATGATGTTGGCCTTCAGCAGTTCGCCCTGGCCCTCGAGCCACTCGTCGAACTTGATCGCGCCGCTCATCAACTCGTTGTTGAGTTGATCGGCCGTCTTCGGGGCCGCGCCGCCCGCCTCGCCGCCGCTCGCACCGGGCATCAGTGCCATGAGTGATGCCAGACCGTCGGAGGGAAGCCAGGTGTTCCACTCGGCGATCTCGATCGCCGGTTGCGGAGCATCGGCCAAGGAGCCGACGAACTCGATGTCGTAGCCGCCGCCTTCGTGCCGGGTGACTTTGACGTTCCCCTTACCGATCGTCGACAGCTTCTCCAGCGCGGTCTGCACGGCGGTTGGTGACGGAGCGACGAACTTGCCGAAGAAGCGGTGGAAGAAGTCGAGCATCTTTTCGTTGCTCGGGGACGGTTGACCGTTGAGCTGAGCGAGCGAGATGGGGCTCGTCGTCTGGCCCTTGAAGCCCAGCCTCATCGACAGCGGATGGGCGTTGAGCCCCTTGTCGGCATAGCTCTCGGGCCAGGTGAGGGTCTGGGTCGCGTTGGCGCCCGGTATGGCCGCGACGGGGAGTGATCCGGCGCAGACGTTGTAGTTGGCGACGTAGTAGCCCGGCTCCTGTGGGGCGAGGAAGAACGCTGCACCACCACCGACAGCGGTGTATCCACCATTCGGCGCTTGGGCGGTCACCGCGAGGGTGTCCGGGTGAATCGCGTTGTTGTTGTCCGGGGTGATGTTCGAGCCGAGAAGCCCAAGGCCCGTCACCGCGGCGGTGTAGCCAGCGACGTTGAGCGGCTGGGCGACGTTGGGCGACCCGGGGATCTGTACCGCGGTCATGCCGATGTCGTTGCCGCCGGTGCAGGTCACGGTGAGGGCGTTGATCTGCACTCCGGCGACCGACTGGTTGATGGCGATGGTCAGGCGAGTCGACGCGGAGACGCTGTAGATGATCGCTCCCGGACCCGTGGGAGTGATGGTTCCCGACATGGACTGCTGGATGACCACCGGGTTGGACGTCAGCGAGATGACCTCAGACGGCACGGTCTTGGAGATCAACGTGCTCGCAGCGCCGCTCGCCTGGATCGCGTAGGTGGCGTCGGTGACGGTGACCGCGGACAGACCGAGAAGGTCGCGGGCGGGGCCCATCAACGATGCCGGCATCGTCATCGTCAAGTTGAAGTCGGCGTTGAAAGGACCTGCGTTGGGCTGAACCTTTGCCGGGGCGTTGGTCGTGATCTCGGCCGGGAAGGAGAGCCCGGAGCCGCCGCCGGGGCTGATCGATGAGAGGAGTCCGAGCGTCGCTTTCGAGTCGCCCAACGACGAGGCGTTATCGCCAGTGATCCCCTGACAGTTGATGCTGACCGCTGTGGCGCCAGCACCAACTGGTGCGATGGCCTCAAGGCCCACGGTTGCGACGGCGGCTGTGAGGCCGACCGCAATCCAACGTTTCACCTTCATAGCTCCCCCGGAAAGTCCGTTCGGTGTTCGCCCGTAGACATGCGGACGCGTGTCTACCTAGGCGTTGGACGGTAGCGGGTTGTCCTCACCATTACCAGAGGGAACCTGAAAACGATCTTCCCCCGAGGATTCGGGGTTTTTCCGTGTCGCGTGGCGCCTCCACGCGAATGCCACGGCGATCGCGGAGAGCACGAGGACCGGTACTTCGTTCCAGCGCATCGCGAGCGTGGTGCCGGTTCGGAGTTCCGCAGTCGCCTCCAGGACGGTTGCCTCGCCGATCCCGGAACGGGCAACGACATTGCCGCTTGGGTCGATGATGGCGCTCATCCCGGTGGGGGCGGCCTGAACCAGCCACCTGCCGCTTTCGACCGCGCGCAGGGTCGAGGAGGCGACCTGTTGTGTCTGCACCTGGGAGAGCCAGTAGCTCGAACCGTTGGTCGGGTTGGTGAGAATCTCCGCTCCGTGATGGAGCGAGTCGCGGACGCGTCGGGGAAAGAACGTCTCCCACGAGATGACGACGCCGATCGTGGCGAGGTCGGTGTGCAGGACTGCCGGCAGGTCGCCAGGGACGGCATCGCGTCCCGGAAGTTGGCCCGACGCGAATCGTGCGATGAGTCCGCGCAGCGGGACGTACTCACCGAACGGCACGCGGCGCACCTTGTCGTATCGACCTTCGTCGTTGCCGTTCGGATTGAGCGCGGTCGCGAAGTTCCAGAAGTGATCGGCGCTGTCTCGATCCTCGACGACCCCCACGATGAGGGTGGTCTGGAGTTTGCGGTTGAGTTCGACGAGACGTGCCCGTTCCGATGAGGTCTCCCACCGCCCATTGACGTTCACGATGTTCTCCGGCAGGACGACGAGGTCCGCATGGCCGCTCAGGGTGAGGGACGTGTCGATGTGTCGCTGCAGGACCTCGTCGTAGTCGGTCGCGAAGTGCTCGGTCTCCTGTTCCCCGCCACCTTGGACCGCAGCGACGCGAATCTGGCTGGTGGCGGTGCCGCGCGGGGCGACGACCCCACCGAGGGTCACGAGGATGAGCGCGGCAGCGGTGATCGCCGCGTTTCGATAGGTGTGACGCCGAACCAGCCCGGCGAGCGCCACTCCGGCCATGGCGACCGCTGCGGACACCGCGAGGGTGCCGCCGATGCGGGCAACCGGCAGCAGTGGGCCTCGGGCCTGGGTGTACGCGAACATCGACAGCGGCACACCACCGAACGGCGCGTGCCAGCGGACCCACTCGGCGAGCACCACGGCGCCGGGGAGTGCGAGCGCGACACCCGACGGCGGACAAGACGCGGAAACGAGACCGAACACGAGTGGGAACCAGATCGACACGCCGATCGGCCAACCGAGCGGTGTCATCTTCACCATCCACATCGTGGACGGCAGGTACAGCGCGAGGCCGACTCCGGCGCCGATCCAGAACCGCGCTCGTGCCGGCTGGTCGTGCAACAGGAGCGCCCAAACCGCCACACCGACGATCGTGAGGGGCCACCATCCCCACGGCGGAAGCCCGGCGCACATCGCCAATCCGGCCCCGAGCGAGAGCGCGATTCGGGCAGCCCGAGAGCTTGGCGGGGTCACGTTCACGGCGCTCAGCATGGCAGCAATCGGGTGTTCAACGCGAGTCGTGCCCCAGGTTCTGAACGCGATCGATCAGCCCACTCGCTGCTCGACGCGCCTCGCGAACACACGCCGGAATCCCCACACCGCGATGGGCCATGCCGCACAACGCGACCCGCGGCGCGCCTGTTGCCAGGAGTTGTTCGACCCGCTCGGTCAACTCAAGGTGGCCGACCCGGTACTGGGGAAATCCCTTCCGGAACCGTGCGATTCGAACGTCGACCGGCGCCGCGGTGATCCCCATGGTGGTGTTCAGGTCGCGGCGGATGGTGGCGATGACCTCATCGTCGGAGGCATCGATCGAGCGATGATCGTGGCGGTGTCCCATCGAGACGCGAAGGATCGCCGGATCGCCGGCAAGGTGCGCCCACTTGGTGGACGACCACGACGCGGCGGTGACGGTGAGCCCGGCACCTCGGGGGACGAGGAACCCCGAGGCATCGAGGTCGGTGGGGAGATCGTCGGCGGCGAATGCGATGGCCGTGAACACAACCGACGCGAATTCGATCGACGACAGCAGCTGGGCTGCCTCGGGAACCCGACCGCGCAGCAACTTCGCATGCAGCGCCGCATCAGCGCTGAGCACCACGCCGTCGGCATCGGGGAGCCGGTCGACCGGGGTATTGAGGCGAAACTCGACCCCCCGTTCGCGGAGGCGCTCGATCAGTGTGGAGATGAGCACCTCCATCCCGCCTCGAGGCGCGGCGAAGACCGGCTCGACACCCGCGGTCGACGTCGTTGATTCGAGCGCGGACCGCAGCGCGGCGGTCATCGACGGCCCTTGCCGTGCGGCCGCAGCCAGCTGCGGAGCACACGCGTCGAGGCTCATCTCGTCGAGGTCGCCAGCGGCGATTCCTCCGAGTAGCGGGCCGACGAGTCGCTCGGCCACCTCGTCGCCGTAGCGAGCCCGGATGAGACCTCCGATGGCGGCGTCCTCGTCGATCGGCAATCCCGCCAACCCCGCTTCGCCGTGAGCGCGTTCGAGTCCGGCCGCGCTCAGAATCGTGGAACGGTCGAGATCGTCGAAGTGGGCGGGTGCGCCGAGCACGAGGCCGGTGGGGATCGGGACCAGCGCGCCGTCGAGGTAGACGCGAGCTGTGCCGTGGGCCGGAGCGATGAGATCGTCGAGGCCGATTTCGGCGCACAGGGCCAGCGCGTCGGGGACGCGCCGCAGAAACGCATCGGGTCCCAGGTCGACCTCGCGGCCCACGAACGGTTCGGTGCGGATCTTGCCACCCAAGCGGTTCGACGATTCCACGACGGTGACGTGAACGTCGGGGTGTGCGGATAACTCCCATGCCGCGGCGAGTCCGGACACCCCGCCCCCGACGACTGCGATGTCGGTCACGAGGCGAGCGCCCGGATCTGTGCCGCGAGCGCGCCCATCACGGCCGGGTCGGCGTTGACCACCGAAGGACGGCGCAACTCGAGTCCCCGGCGGGCCGCATGGCGCGACGCTTCGATGTCGATGTCGTAGAGCACCTCAAGGTGATCGGAGGTGAAGCCGTGAGGCACCACCACGATGCCTTCGGCTCGGCCGGTGTCGGCCAGGTCGTCGATGACCGTCAACAGGTCCGGTCCCCGCCACGGTTCGGGTGTTCGTCCGGCGCTTTGCCAGGCGATCCCCCATCCTGCCCAACGGGCCAGCCCGGCACGGGTCGCGATGAGCTCGGCGCCGGCGAAGAGTTGGTCGGCGTAGGGGTCGTCCACCAGCACGCGTTCGGGCAGGGAGTGAGCGCTGAACACGACTTTGGTGCGTTGAGGCATCTCGTCGAGCACCACCCGCAGCGCGCTCGCATGGAACGAGACGTGGGCGTCGAGCGCGTACCAGTCGTCGATTCCCACGTACTCGATGTCGCGCTCGCCGGCGGTCTCTGCGGCGCGGGCGTGGTACTCGCCGACCGAGGCGCGTGAATAGTGGGGGGCCAAGACGACCCCGATGATGCGATCGACGTCGTACTCCGCGAGGGTGGCGACGCCGTCCTCGATGAACGGGGACGTGTGCTTCTGGCCGAGTGCGACGACGAAGCGGCCAGGGTCGGTGGCGTCGAGCGCGTCGGCGATGGCGGCTCGTTGCGCCTCGGTTCGTGCCGCGAGCGGGGAGGTGCCGCCAAGGGCGTCGTATCGTGCCGTCAGGTCGGCGAGTTGTGTCGGCTCGGGCGGACGACCATGGCGAATGTGGGTGTAGTAGGCCTCGATGTCCTCGGTGGATCCCGGAGTGCCGTAGGCCATCACCAACACGCCGATCCGCTGGTTCATGGTCGGCCTCCGGCGGGCTGCTCGTGCAGCCATGCGACCAGTTGTTCCAACACACCGGGATCGGTTTCGGGAAGAACTCCGTGTCCCAGGTTGAAGATGTGGCCCGGATGTCCGGCGTTTCGAACGAGGATCGATTCGGCCTCGGCCCTGGTTGCCTCCCAGCCGGCGATGACGACGGCGGGATCGAGGTTGCCCTGCAGCGCGCACCGCTCCGGGACCCGGCGGCGTGCTGCGTCGAGCGGGGTGCGCCAGTCGACCCCGACCACGTCGGTTCCGGTCTCGGCCATGAGTCCGAGCAACTCGCCGGTGTGCACGCCGAAGTGGATCGTCGGCACGCCCAACGAGCGGATTCCGTCGAACACCTTTTGCGACGACGGCAGGACGAAGCGTCGGTACTGGTCGGGAGAGAGCGCTCCCGCCCATGAATCGAAGATCTGGGCGGCGCTCGCGCCGTTGGTCACCTGGCTCGTGACCGAGGCGATGGCCAGGTCGGCCAGCCGATCCATCAGCCGGTGCCACAGCGCCTCATCGCGGTACATGAGCGACTTCACCTTCGTGTAGGTGCGCGACGGACGCCCTTCGATCAGGTAGCTCGCGACGGTGAACGGAGCACCCGCGAACGCGATGAGTGGGCAGGGCAACTCGGCGACGAGATTCTTGACCGTCTCGATGACATAGGGGGTGTCGACGTCCGCTTCGAGCGGGCGGAGCCGGTCGAGGTCGGCGGCCCGCTCGAAGGGGCGCTCGACCACCGGCCCGACTCCGGGGACGATGTCGACCCCGAACCCGATGGCGTGAACCGGGGTGACGATGTCGGAATACAGGATCGCGGCGTCGGTGCCATAGCGACGTACCGGTTGCAGCGTGATCTCGGTCGCCAGGTCCGGTTGGGCGATGGCATGCAGAATCGAGCCCGACCCGCGAATCGCCCGGTATTCGGGAAGGGAGCGGCCCGCCTGTCGCATGAACCACACGGGGATGCGGTCGTGTGGTTCGCTGCGTGCCGCGGCGAGGAATGGATCGGATGGCGAAGCCGGTGAGGTCACCACACCAAGCTATCGGTGCTCGGGGGTTCGGCCGCGACGGGGAGCCGCTCAGATCGCGGTCGTTGACGGGCGAATGGGTCCGCTAGTCTCGTCTACCCCCGATTTTCCATGGTGACCCTCCCGGAGTGTTTCGCGCATGCCGACCAAGTCCGAACTCGAGGCCGAACAGGCGTACATCGACCGTGCGTATGACTGCCTCGAGCGGACGCGGGAGCGTGCCCGCTCGGTCGGCAGCGACCCCGAAGCGGATCGGGGTGGAACTTTTCAGGCGCGCTACGAACGCGACGTGCTCATCGAACGCGCTCAGCATCGGCTCGCCCAGACCGACCTTGGCGACCAGTCGTTGTGCTTCGGGCGGATCGACCTCGAATCGGGCGAGCGGTACTACATCGGTCGCATAGCGGTCAGCGACGAACGTGCCGAACCGGTCGTGGTCGACTGGCGCGCGCCGGTTTCCGAGCCCTTCTACCGAGCTACCGGCAACGATCCGATGGGGTTGTCACGGCGTCGCCACTTCGCATCGTCGGGCAAGGTGCTGCGGGGCATCGAGGACGAGTTCTTCGGCGAGGCCCGCGACCGTCTCGGCGACGGTCGGGTCAACGGTGAGGGCGCATTGATCAGCGCGCTCGAGACCGCACGGTCGGGCAAGTTGGGCGACATCGTCGCGACGATCCAGGGCGAGCAGGACGAGGTCATTCGTGCGCCGCTTTCCGGGGTGTTGGTCGTGCAGGGTGGGCCGGGCACCGGAAAGACGGTCGTCGCACTGCACCGGGCTGCGTACCTGCTCTACACCCACCGCTTCCCCCTCGAAGGCCAAGGCGTGTTGGTGCTCGGTCCGAACCGTCTGTTCCTCTCCTATATCGAGCAGGTATTGCCCTCCCTCGGCGAGGCTGGGGTCGAGATCGCCGTCATCGCCGATCTGGTTCCGAACGTTCGGGCGACCGGGTTCGACCCGCCGGAGGCGGCCCGCCTCAAGGGCGACCTTCGCATGTGCAATGTGATCGCCAAGGCGGTGCGCGATCGTCAACGTCCGTTGCGCGAGACCGCGGTCATCCCGCTCGGGGTCGAACGCCTCCGCATCACCCCGGAGGACACCCGCGAGTTGATCTCGCAGACGCGGCGGCGCTCCCGCACCCACAACGGTGGCCGAAAGGCGTTCTTGGAGGGGTTCTACGCGCTGGTGGCGTCGAAGATGCGCGAGCCGCTCGACCCCGGCGTCGTACGCGACCGGATCCGGTCCTTGCCCGAGACGCGCGAGATCGTCGAACGGGTCTGGCCGACGTTGTCGCCGGCGCAACTACTGAACGACCTGTTTTCCTCGAAAGGCCTGACTCGTCTCGCCGCCAACAAGTGGTTGAGCGACACCGAGCAACTGCTGTTGTTGCGTTCCCGGGCCGACGACGCGGACGACATCGTCTGGAGCGTTCACGATGTCCCGTTGCTCGACGAAGCGCTCGAACTGCTCGGGCCGCGACCCAAATTCCGCGAGACCGAGACCGTACGAACCTATGGTCATATCGTCGTCGACGAGGCCCAGGACCTGTCGCCGATGGAGTTGCGGGTCATCGATCGGCGATCGCTGAACGGCTCGATGACGATCGTGGGCGACATCGCTCAAGCGACCTCGGCCTCCGCCCATGACAGTTGGGACTCGGTGCTGGCCAACCTGCCGGCCAAGCGCTCACCTCGGTTCACCGAGCTCGCTATCGGATACCGGGTGCCGGCGCCGGCGATGGAACTGGCGAGTCGCGTGCTTCGCCTCGCGGCCCCCGGTCTGCGCCCACCGAGGTCGATCCGAGAGGTCGGCGACGAGCCGATCATCGAGGCGACTACCGTCGACAGGTTCGCCGAGGCCTTGGCTACCGCGGTCCGACGCGAGGTCGCGGAAATCGGCGCAGGAAGCGTCGCAGTGATTTGCGCCACCTCGTGGATCGCCCGCGTCGAGGACGCATTGACGTCGGGAGGAGTCGACTTCGGGCGGGCGCACCGCGGGCGATTCGACCACCAGGTCACGGTCGCACCGATCACGCTGGTGAAGGGGTTGGAGTTGGACGCCACGATCGTGATCGAGCCCGAGGCGGTGCTCGACCAGGAGTTCCGGGGCGCGCAGGCGCTGTATGTGGGGCTCACCCGCGCGACCAAGCGGTTGTCGTTGCTGCACGTCGGCCCGCTCCCCGACGTGCTCGTCGAACCGCTCTAGCCGCTCGCCGGTTCGCCCGATCGGTCGGCCGCTCGCCGACCTAGCCGTTTGCCCCGCGCAGCCAATAGGCCAACGAGGCCGCGAGCGGGTTGTCGTCGAGCGTGGTCTCGACATCGAAGCGCACCACCGGGCGCGAGCCGTTGCCGGGCAGATGCGGCCAGGAGTCGAGTGATGCGATCGAGGGGATGCCGTCACGGGCGAAGGTTGCCCAGGCGTTCGACATGGCATCGGCGACCTGCTGAGGTGGCTCGGGTCCGAACAGCGGCGCCAGGCGGGTGTCGTGCAGTTGCGAGAACACGAACGGCAACTCCACCGCGTGTGCCGCCCCGAGCATCGGGCTCTCCCAATCGAACTGGTATTGCCACACCGGAGCGTGTGACGAATGTGCGGCAGCCAATTCGGCGGTCGGTACTCGAAAGACGATGTCGGTAATGATCGCGCATTCGAGCTCGGCGGGTGACGCCTCGGGATGATCGATGCGATAGGCCTCGATGAGGGTGGCGGCGTCGGCCCCGAGCAGGGTGGCGCGCTCGACGAGTTGTTCCTCGGTCTCAGCGCCCGGCATGAGGAGCGCGAACAGACGCCACTCGTCGCGGTTGTGTCCGATCACCAGCGGGACACCGGCTGCGGCGCCTTGGGCGATCGCGGCCAGCGGGTCGGTCGGAACGGCGTGGCCGTCGCGGACCGGTCGAAAGGCCATGGCAGCGAGAAGTTCGCCCGATTCGGCGAGGGTGGCGTTGGGGTTTCCCCATCGCTGGGCCATGATCGTCGCGTGGACTGCGAGCAGGTCGGCGAGGGGCGCGTTCTGGGCTTCGGTGACGCTCGACCACCCGCCAAGGCGCATCACCTCGGCACCTTCGGTCCTAGCGAATTCGAGGTCGCGGGCGGCATTCACGCCACCGGACTGACAGATCGCTCGGTGGAAGAGCCCGTCGGTGAGCGAGGAACTCATGAGCAGCGAGGTGCTCATCGACCCGGCCGACTCGCCGAACACGGTCACGTTGTCGGGGTCGCCACCGAAGCCGGCGATGTTGGTCTGCACCCATCGCAGCGCCTCGATCTGGTCGAGTAGGCCGGCGTTGCCGGAACCGAGGAACTCGTCGTCGAGACCACTGAGTTCGAGGAACCCGAGCGGGCCGAGGCGGTAGTTGATCGAGACGAACACTGCCCCCTGTTTGGCGAACGCGGTGCCGTCGTAGATCGAGGTCGACCCGCTGCCCATCTCGAAAGCGCCGCCGTGAATCCAGAACATGACGGGCAGTGCCTCGTCGCCGCTGAGTCCGGGATCGGGGGTGTAGATGTTCAGCCTCAGGCAGTCCTCGCTCTGCGGTTCCGGTTCGAGGCCGAACAGCAGGTCCATGAACGAGGGGTTCTGCGGTGCGATCGGACCGAATTCGGTGGCGTCGAAGACGCCCTGCCAGGGGTTTCGGGGTTGTGGTGCACGGAAGCGAAGCGCCCCGACCGGCGCCTCGGCGTAGGGGATGCCGGCGAATCGGGCGACCCCGTCGAGCCACTGCCCCCGCACCGTTCCGGCCGCGGTGTCGACCGTGAGTGTGCTGTGATCCTGCTGGGTGGTCATGGACCGATGCTTACCAGAATCCGTTCGCTCGCGAAGGCTCCGAGCGCGACGGTGGCCCCGGCGATCTCGACGACCTGTTCACCTCGGAGTCCGCTCGACACCACGGTTCCCTGCTTGCCGGGTTGCAGCGAGTGGTCCTCGAGGAAGTCCAACATGCCGTCGGCAAATTCGAGTTCTTCGGGGATTCGACGCACCGTGAACGTCGTGCCGACGGGCAGGTTGGCCAACGCGATGGTCTCGGGGGGGCGATAGTTCGATCCCGGGATCGGGTTGCCGTGCGGGCAGGTCGACGGGTTTCCCAGCAGCTCGGCGAGGCGTTCCTCGACGAGTGGGCTGATGACGTGTTCCCACTTGCCGGCCTCTTCGTGCGCGAGCGCCCAACTGAGTCCCAACACGTCGGTGAGCATGCGTTCGGCCAGCCGGTGGCGACGCACGACGGCCTCGGCGAGGCGTTGGCCCTCCTCGGTCAGCGTGATCGAGTCGCCGATGACGATGAGGCCTTCGTTCGCCATCCGGCGGATCATCTCCGACACCGCTGGTCGCGAGATCTCCAGGCGCTCGGCGATCCGGGCCTGGATGACGTCGAGGTCGTCTTCCTGGAGTTCGAAGATCGCCTCGCAATACTCCTCGAAGGCCGGGTGGAACTCGCCTGCCTTGTTGCCGCGCGACGGTCTCCGAGCATTCGTCATGTCCGCATGCTATCTCGTGTTAGGAATGCCGAACAACGGGATTCGCTCGAGCGGTGCCAGACGTTCGCTGTCGGTGCCCGGCGGTATCGTTCCGGCCATGGGCCTCGCCGAGTTCAGCGAACCGACCACGGCGTGGTTCACCACCACCTTCGGTCAACCCACCGAGGCCCAGGCGCGCGCGTGGCCCGAGATCGCGGCCGGCCGAAACGTCCTGTTGTGTGCGCCGACGGGTTCGGGCAAGACGCTGGCGGCGTTTCTCGCGGCGATCGACCGGTTGGGGTCGAGTCCGGTTTCCCAGAAGGGCTCGGGCAAGGCGATCGAACGAACGACGGTGCTGTATCTCTCGCCGATCCGCGCGCTGGCGGTCGACGTGGAAAAGAACCTGCGTGCTCCGATTCGCGGTATCAACCTGGCGGCACAGCGTCTCGGTGTCGAGTTTCGTGAGCCGACGGTCGGAGTGCGCACGGGCGACACCCCGGCATCGCTCCGGCGTGCACTCGTCAACCATCCTCCCGACATCTTGATCACGACCCCCGAGTCGTTGTTCCTGATGCTGACGAGCGCGGCCCGAGAGTCCCTGCGCTCGGTCGACACGGTCATCATCGACGAGATCCATGCGGTCGCCGCGACGAAGCGAGGGTCGCACCTGGCGCTGTCGCTCGAACGCCTTCACGACCTCGCCGATGCTGCACCTCAACGCATCGGGCTGTCCGCGACGCAGCGGCCCCTGTCGGAAATCGCTCACTTTCTCGGCGGCAACGAGGTTGATTCCGACGGCGAGCTCCGTGGCCAGCGAGCCGTGACGATCATCGACGAAGGCGGTCGCAAACCGCTTGAACTCGAAGTGGTCGTGCCGGTCGACGACATGGGCGGTGTCGGTGAGTCGGACCTCACCCCTCGGTCGATCTGGCCGTCGGTGAACACGGCGGTGCTCGACCTCATCGAGGCCCATCGATCCACGATCGTGTTCGTCAACGCCCGTCGCCTCGCCGAGCGCCTCGCAACCCGGCTCAACGAGTTGGAGGAGGAACGCGACCGCACCGGCGACGTCGCGCTCGCCGCCGAGCGCGGCGGCGAGAACTTCGGTGTGTCGCCGTCCGTTTCGGGCCACGAACTGGTGCGGGCACACCACGGCTCGCTGAGCCGCGAGCAGCGACTCGTCGTCGAGGACGAGCTGAAGGCCGGCACGCTGCGCGGGCTGGTCGCCACCAGCTCGCTCGAACTCGGCATCGACATGGGTGCGGTCGATCTCGTCGTGCAGGTCGCGTCCCCGGGGTCGGTCGCGAGTGGGCTGCAGCGCGTCGGCCGGGCGGGCCACCAGGTCGGCGCTCCCAGCCGCGGTCGGTTCTTCCCGAAGCATCGCGCCGACCTGCTCGAGACAGCGGTGGTGGTGCAACGCATGGCATCGGGCGACATCGAAACGACCCGATTCGTGCGCAACCCACTCGACGTGTTGGCCCAACAGATCGTGGCGATGGTCGCGCTCGACGACGTCACCTGGACCCAGCTGCGCTCGGTCGTGCGGGCGAGTGCCCCCTTCGGCGACCTGAGCGACGAGCTCCTCAACGCTACCCTCGATCTGCTCGACGGGCGATACCCCTCCGACGAGTTCGCCGATCTCCGACCTCGAATCGTGTGGGACCGTTCGTCGGGGGTCATCCGCTCGCGTGCGGGGGCACAACGCCTGGCGGTGACCAACGCCGGCACCATTCCCGACCGCGGCCTGTTCGGGGTATTCCTGCCCGACGGGACGCGGGTCGGCGAACTCGACGAGGAGATGGTCTACGAGAGTCGCCCGGGCGAGACCTTCCTGCTCGGGGCGACCACCTGGCGCATCGAAGACATCACCTTCGAACGTGTCGTGGTCACCCCGGCCCCGGGGTTGCCCGGCAAGATGCCCTTTTGGCACGGCGACGGCCCGGGGCGCCCCGTCGAGTTGGGCCGTGCGGTCGGGCGCTTCACCCGCGAGATCCGCTCGATCGACCGCGACGCCGCCCGGCGGCGACTGCACGAGGAACACTTCTGCGACGACCTGGCTGCGGAGAACCTGCTGACCTACCTCGACGAACAGGTGGCCGCCACCACGGCGGTGCCCGACGACCGCACCATCGTCGTCGAACGGTTCCGCGACGAGATCGGCGACTGGCGTATCTGCGTGCTCACCCCGTTCGGGGCGCGGGTCCATGCGCCGTGGGCGATGGCGATTCGTCAGCGACTCCAGGCGGCCGGCGGCGGCGACGTCGACATCATGTGGTCCGACGACGGGATCATCTTTCGGCTACCCGAGGCCGAAGAGGTGCTCGATCCGGCCGACCTGATGCTCGATCCCGACGAGGTGACCGAGGTCGTGGTGTCGATGCTGCCGACCACCGCGATGTTCGCGTCCCGGTTTCGAGAGGCGGCGGCCAGGGCGTTGCTGTTGCCCCGGCCGCGGGTCGATAAGCGAACCCCGCTGTGGCAGCAACGACAGAAGGCGGCAACGTTGCTGAGCGTCGCGTCGAAGTACCCGACCTTTCCGATCCTGTTGGAGACCACCCGCGAGTGCATCAACGACGAGTTCGACCTGCCGTCGCTCGTCGATCTGATGACCAAGATCCGCTCGCAGGAAATCCGCGTCGTCTCGGTCGACACCGACGTCGCCTCGCCGTTCGCCGCGTCACTGCTGTACTCGTGGATCGCGGTGTACATGTACGAGGGAGATGCTCCGCTCGCCGAGCGCCGCGCCGCCGCGCTCGGCCTCGACAAGAACCTGTTGCGAGAGCTGCTCGGCAGCGAGGAGTTGCGCTCGCTGCTCGACGCCGAGGTCGTCGCCGCGGTCGAGGACGAACTGCAACGTCGCGCGCAGGGGCGCCGTGCCCGCGACCTCGATGAATTGCACGACCTGTTGCGGGTGCTCGGCCCGCTCGAGGTCGACGAGTTCGGCCCGCGCCTCGAACCGTTGAGCCCGCTCGCGTCGACGGCGGCGCTGCGCCGGGCGATCGACGAGTTGTTGGCCTCGCGCCGCGTCATCGAGGTCGCGATCGGGCACCGGCGCGTGTTCGCTGACGCCGCCGATGCCGGTCGACTGCGAGACGGTTTGGGGGTGGCGCTACCGCTCGGACTCCCCGCAGCGTTCACCGAGTCCCACGATGCGCCCCTGCGTTCGTTGTTTGAACGGTATGCCCGCACGCATGGCCCATTTCTCACTCACGATCTCGTCGAGCGTTTCGCGTTGTCGAACGAAACCACCGAGGCGATCCTGCGGGCGATGGAGGAGGACGGGTCGTTGCTACGCGGCGCGTTTCGTCCCGACGGCGTCACCGACGAGTGGTGCGACCCCGAGGTGTTGCGGACGATTCGGCGGCGAACCCTGGCGTCGTTGCGCCGCGAGGTCGAGGCGGTCGATCCCGAGGTACTCGGGCGGTTTCTGCCCGACTGGCAGCGCGTCGGACGATTCGACCGCGGGATCGATGCAGTTGCCGATGTCGTCGGCCAACTCGCCGGAGTCCCGCTCGTCGCGTCGTCACTCGACCGTGACATCATGGCGACGCGGGTGGGTGACTATCGGCCGGCAGACCTTGACGAGTTGTGCACCCGCGGCGAGGTGGTGTGGGTCGGAGCCGGTTCGATCGGCGGGTCGCGCCAAGGTAGCGATGGCAGGGTTCGGCTGGTGTATCGCACCGATCGGGCGTTGTTGAGCGCGGCGATCGCCTCGGTCGACCCCGACCTTGCCCCCGCCGGTGACCATCACGTCGTGTTGCGGGCGGCGCTGGGTCGGCGTGGCGCCTGTTTCTGGGCCGACCTCGTCGGAGAGGTGGCCGCGGCCGGTCTCGTGTACGACGACGCCACCGTGGGCGATGCTTTGTGGGATCTCGTCTGGAACGGCGAGGTGACCAACGATTCGTTCGCCGCGTTGCGCGCTCGGATCGGGCCCAAGCGCTCCGGTTCGTCGCCTCGGCGACGAAGCCGTGGGCTTCGCGCATTGGCCGCGACCCCGCCGAGCGCGGTCGGTCGATGGTCGCTGGTGACCGACCTGGTGGCCAGCGCCCCGACCTCGACCGAGATCGCCCATGCGGTCGCGCAACAACTGCTCGACCGCTATGGCGTGCTCACCCGCGAGATGGCGTTGGCCGAGGGAGTGGCGGCGGGATTTGCCGGGGTCTATCCGGTGCTGAAGGCGATGGAGGAACAGGGACAGATTCGCCGTGGCTATTTCGTCGCCGGCCTGGGAGCCGCTCAGTTCGCATCGCACGCAGCGGTCGATCGACTTCGTTCGATGCGATCCGAACCCGACGACGCGATGAGCGCGCCTGCCGCGGTGTTGCTCGCCGCGACCGACCCCGCTCAGCCTTATGGCGCCGTGCTGGCATGGCCCGACAACGACGGCCGACCGACCCGATCCGCAGGTGCTCGGGTGGTGCTGTGTGCGGGCGAGCCGATCGCATGGCTCGACCGCAATGGCCGCAAGGTGGTGACCTTCCCAGCGGCCTCATCGAGTTCGGTCTGGGTCGACACCGTCGTCGACGCGCTCCGCATCGGGCGCTTGGACAAGCTGGAGATCGTCGACATCGACGGTCGGCCGGCGTCGGCAGGCCCGTGGGTGGAGGTGCTGCGCACGGCGGGGTTTTCCGAGGGGTACCGCGGAATGGTGCTTCGGCGGTGAGCAGCGCGGCGCCGTGCTCGTCCTGCGAGCGGGCTTAGGAACATGTCGATGGGGCGACCCGCGGACTGTCATGATCGGACGATGCCGAAGGGTCAGGGTCGAAGCGGTCGGGTTCTGGGGATGTTGGTCGCAGCGTCGGTGCTGTTGGTGGTGGCGTGCAGCGACGGCTCATCGTCGACACTCGAGCGCTCCCGGACCCAACCGACGACCACCGTTGTCGAAGGGAGCACTCCGACCACGACGGTCGGGGCCCAGACCCCGACGACGCGAACGAAGGTCGACGAGTTGCCCGGGCTCTGGATCGCGACCGAGCACAATGTCCAGGACGACGCGGGGGTCGTCGTGGCTGAGGCGCAGGATGACTCCGAGGTGTTCCGGTCGCCGCTCGACGATGGGGCGGGCGGAGTGATCTATCTCCGATGCACCGACGGATCCGAACGCGCGTGTGCGATCGAGCGCGTGGCCGCCGGGACTGAGGATGCGGTCGTGTTGGGCAGCGCGCTTCGGCTCTTCGCGCTCGGGACCTGGAATGAACGACCGGTGGTGGTGACGGGCTTCGTCGACCCGGCCAGGACGGCTGACTTCGAAACCGACCGAAGCGACCTGCTCGTCGGTCTCGTCGACCTGGAGACCGGCGAGCTCGTTGCTGCCGCCGACTGGTACGGCTGGGAGTCCGGTCCATTCGCTATCGATGTCGAGGCCGCCATGGTCGCCGTGTGTATCGGGGAAGGGGAGACCTGTGAGCTCGGCACCGCAACGGACCCGGCCCAGATGCCGTTGGCACTCGAGGGCGCGGCCGACGGCGCCACGGTGACCTCGTTGGCGCTGTCCGCCGACGCGACCGTGCTCACGTGGGTGGAGTCCGAACCGATGGGCGGCACCGTGGTCGCTCATCACCGCGACCTGCTCGGAACGGCGACCGAGTCGATCGAGCTCCGCAGCAGTGACGCGTCTTCACCTCAGGAAGCGATCACCGACGGGTACTGGGCGGCGGTGCGCGTCGACGAGGTGGTTTATTTCACCGAACTGCTCGGCGGAGTGGGGACTGGCTCGAAGATGGTGCCGATCGACACCCGAGAGGTGGCCCTGCGCGCTGGCGGCGGCGCGTCCGGAGCGCAGAGCAAGCTCTGATATCGGCCGCCCCGTGGCCTCGACACCGTTTCGTCTTGCCGAGGCCGAACTCAGGCCCGGCCCAGGATGCGATCGACGGATATCTCGATCACCACTCGGTCGTCGCTTTCGCCGGGTTGGCGATACCTCGCCGCGTACCGCTCGACCGCCTCGGCCACACGATCCGGCGCGCTCGACACCTCAGCGGGGCCTTCGAAGGTCAACCATCGGCCACCGTCGACCGATGACACCGAAACCCGATGTCCCGGTCTCGCCGCGATGTTGCGCACCTTTCGAGAACCGGACCGGGTGATGATCCGAACGAGTTGCGTCTCGGGGTCGTAGGTGAACCCGACGGGCACGAGGTGGATCGAGTGGTCGCTGCGGTGAGTGCCGAGAACTCCAAGGTGGTACTCGGCAAGAAATGCCAGCGCCTCCGGGCCAGGGTTGCGGGGATCGATCGTCATGGTCGGAGTCCTTTTCGGGTGCGATCGGCGGTCACTGAATCGGAAAGTAGCCGGGAACCAGGTCGAACGGTGTGTCGAGGTACACCTTGGCCTCCGGCGGCCCGTTGAAACGGCCGTGGCTCCAGCGGATCTCAACGTGCCCCCGGACTTCGTGGTCGCCGTGTTCGTCGCGGTAGCGGGCACGCCAGGTCACCATCGGCTGGCCGCCGTCGAGTGGGGCGACCGAGAAGTCGCGGAGCTGAAACCGCTGTCGCCAGTCCCACGGCGAGGCCACTCGGACTCGTAGGGGCGGCGCCGCCGCCGAGAGGTCGCTTCCGAGCACGAAGTAGGGCGCGTTGCCGATGCGTAGGAGCCGCCACAGCATGGCCTCGGCGGCGCCGCGCTGCTTCGCGAGACTCTCGCTCCAGCGCTGTGCGCTGCGCTGAGACACGGCGACGCACAGCTCGCGATAGGGCTCGACCAACTCCGACGGCCACGCCTTGGACCTGACCCGCAGGCGGCGGGCGAGTTCACGACGGCCGGTTCTGTCGAGGTCTCCTGGGTCGTGCGGAGCTTCGAAATCGTCGAACGTTTCGTGCAGCCATTCCCGACAATGTCGCCACAGGATCTCCCGCTCAGGCGACGCGACCTCGCAGAACCAGTCGGTGCTGCGCCGTCCGTGGCCACCGGTCAGGAGACGGTCGAACAGGTGCGCCGGTGACGCATTCATCGTGATCTTCGACAGGTACTTGCAGCTGACGAGATAGACGTGGTCGACGCGCAGATCGATCGGAGCCACCTCATCGCCGGGGCTTCGTTGTGGTCCGGTCCACTCGATGATTCGCGGATGGCGACCGCGCAGTGCGTCGGTCGCCTCGCGGAAGAATCGTCCGTTGTCGAAGGCGGCGTCGAGCAGAGGTCGAACATCGGGCTCGTTCCACGATTGCACGAGTTCGGCCCAGGTCGCATCGTCGACGTTGCGGAGTTCGGCCGGCTGCACCGGCAGCACGGCGAGGGGGTGGTCGCCGCCCAGCATGGCGAGCGCGGTGACCAATTCCGTCAGCTTGGTCTTGTCGCTCATCGAGTGCCGATCCTACGGGGATCGCACCCGCATCTGAGCCCTCGCGTCGGGGCCTCGTCGGGTTGCGGAGGCTATCGTGGCGGTCGCATCGGCCGCCGCGGTCGAGGCTTGAGGAGGACGACGTGGACACCGCTGCGATGAAACAAGCCGTCGAGGCGTACACCCGGCTGCACTCCGCACGAGATCTCGACGCCCTGGTCGATCTGTTCGCCGAGGATGCGGTCGCCTACGACCCCGTCGACGCCGACCCACACGTGGGCAAGGCCGCGATTCGCGAATTCTTCTCCGGGACGCACCAAATGGCCGACGAGTTCAAGCTCGAGCTGACCGGACCGGTGCGTGCGGTGGCCGACTTCGCCGCGTTCCCGATGACGGTGACCACGAAGATCGGCGAGATGTCGATGCAGCTCGACATCATCGACGTGTTCACGTTCAACGATGCCGGCAAGGTCGTCGAGATGAAGGCCTATTGGTCGATGGACGACGCCCGGTTCGGCTGACGACCCAGCCCGTCGGGGCCTCCCGGGTTCGACAACAGGCTCGACAACGGTGGCACCAGCGAGCGCACGACGGTTCCGGCTGCGAGGTCGTGCAGGCCGCGACGGTCGGGTCGCAGGAGAATCGGCAGATACACGATCAGCGGCACCGCGACCTGCACGACGGCGAGTACGTCGTGCAGAAGGCCGGTCTCGAGCCGGGCGATCCAGGGTCCGAGTGCAAATGCACCGAAGGCCACGGCGAAGCGGGCGAAACTCCGGATCCATCCGATCGGTGCGTCGGAGGTGGTGACCACGACGAGCCGGCACATCCGCTTGCCCAACGTCTGTCCGATGACCGCGTGGGAGACGACGAAGTAGGCGACGGCCACGCCGACCGAGATCCATGTCGAGGCACTCGTGGGAACGGTTTCGCCGCCGCGTTCGGTGGTCCACGACAGTTGTAGGACCAGCATCACGACCATCAGCACCGAAAAGTCGAGCACCGCGGCAACGAGGCGCATTACCGCTGAGCAAGGATGCAGTTCGACCGTCGGTTCGTTGTTCACTCGGGTCCGGGTGCCCTGATCAGTCGCCGAGCGCCTTCATCTTGTCGAGCACCTTGGCGGCCGTCGGCTCGAACATCTCGTCGACGAGTTGGCCATCGGCGAGAAACAGCACTCGGTCGGCGTGACCTGCCGCGTTCGGATCATGGGTCACCATGACGATGGTCTGACGCAGTTCGTCGACCGCCTTGCGCATGAAGGTGAGGATCTCGGTGCCGGTTCGACTGTCGAGGTTACCGGTCGGCTCGTCGGCGAAGATGATCTGCGGTCGTGATGCGAGCGCCCGTGCGACGGCGACACGCTGCTGTTGCCCGCCCGACAATTCCGAGGGGCGATGGGTGAGGCGTTCGCGCAGCCCGACGGTGTCGATCACCGTGTCGAGCCACGCCTTGTCGGGCTTGGTTCCTCCGAGGTCCATCGGCAGGGTGATGTTCTCGAGCGCGGTGAGCGTCGGGATGAGGTTGAACGCCTGGAAAATGAAGCCGATCTTGTCGCGCCGCAACAGCGTGAGCTCCCGATCGGACAGGGTTGAAAGGTCGTCGTTGCCGACGCGGATCGTGCCCGATGTCAACACGTCGAGGCCGGCGAGGCAGTGCATCAGCGTGGACTTACCAGAACCGGATGGTCCCATGATCGCGGTGAACTGACCGCGGTTGAACGAGGCGGTCACCTTGTCGAGTGCGACGACACGCGTGTCGCCCGAACCGTATTCCTTGGTCGCGTCGACCGCTGATGCGGCGACGGTGGTTGACCAGGTCTGGGTGTCGCTCACGGCTTCCTCCGTCATCGTCCGAGTGGTGACACGGTATCGGCTTCGGGCGCTCGGGTGCGGGCAGTGAATCGTCCCCGAGCGCCACGCTGGCCGACGTTTGGCTACTTCGCCGTCGCCTGGGCCGCCACGGCGGCGGCCTTCGCGGCGATGGCGTCCGCATCGCCCAGGTACCGCTGCGAGGTCGGCTTGGCCTCGCGAGGCCGGAAGTCGTCGCCGAGTTCGTAGTGCAGCGGAATGCCGGTGGGGATGTTGAGTTCGGTGATGTCGGCGTCCTCGATCGAGTCGAGGTGCTTCACCAACGCTCGCAATGAGTTGCCGTGGGCCACCACCAGCACCGTGTGCCCCGCGGCGAGGTCGGTGGTGATCGAGTCAAACCAATACGGCATGAGCCGGGCCACGACGTCTTTGAGGCACTCCGCGGCGGGGATGATGTCGGCGGGCAGTGACGCATACTGTGCGTCGTCGTTGGGGTTCGTCTCGTTGTCCGAACCGATCGCGGGCGGAGCGATGTCATAGGAGCGCCGCCAGATCTTGACCTGTTCCTCGCCGTACATCTCGGTGGTCTCGGCCTTGTTGCGCCCGGTGAGGTCGCCGTAGTGCCGCTCGTTCAGCCGCCACGAACGACGTACGGGCAACCACATCAGATTCGCGGTGTCGAGCGCGAGCTGGGCGGTACGAATGGCGCGCTTTTGCAGGGACGTGTGCAGGACCGTCGGACCCAGGCCGGCGTCGAGCAAGGTGGCACCGGCCGCGGATGCCTCTGCTCGTCCGGTGTCGGTGAGGTCGCAGTCGTACCAACCGGTGAACAGGTTCAGTCGGTTCCATTCGCTTTCGCCGTGGCGAAGCAGGATGAGATCGGACATGGGGTCCCTCGCTCTCGATCGTCGGTGGGTCTCCATGATGAGCCAACCGACGGCTCGACGGAAATTCTGCGCACCCAGCGATGGGGGACATCGATGCGGCGCGGCGTGCGGAGGGGTGCCTGAGGATGCATTAAGTCGACCTGTGGATAAAAGTTGATAGCGAGTGACTCAAGGTTTATGATCGAAACAACTCAGCTGCAGGGTGAACCGGTCGAGAGGCCGCTAAGCTTGGCGGCAACATCATGATTTCGGCCACGAGGCCGCAACCAAACAGCGGCGCCACGCCGTGAGAGGAGACCCCCCAAATGCCAAAGGCAGTCGGAATTGATCTGGGTACGACCAACTCGGTGGTCGCGGCGTTGGAAGCCGGCGATCCGGTCGTCATCCCCAACAGCGAAGGCGCCCGCACCACGCCGTCGGTCGTAGCGTTCACCAAGGACGGTGAGGTGCTCGTCGGGGAGGTCGCCAAGCGCCAGGCCATCACCAACCCGGACCGTACGATTCGGTCGGTCAAGCGTCACATGGGCACCAACTGGACCATCGGCATCGACGGCAAGGACTACACGTCCCAGGAAATCTCGGCACGCACGCTGATGAAGCTCAAGCGCGACGCCGAGGCGTATCTCGGTGATGCGGTGACCCAGGCGGTCATCACCGTGCCGGCCTATTTCGACGATGCGCAGCGCACCGCCACCAAAGAGGCCGGTCAGATCGCCGGGCTTGAAGTGCTGCGCATCATCAACGAGCCCACGGCGGCAGCGCTCGCGTACGGCATGGAAAAAGAGGGTGAAGACGAGGCGATCCTGGTGTTTGACCTCGGCGGCGGCACCTTCGATGTGTCGGTGCTGGAGATCGGCGACGGTGTTTTCGAGGTGAAGTCGACCCACGGTGACACCGAACTCGGCGGCGACGACTGGGATCAGCGGATCATCGACTGGTTGGTCGAGGGGTTCAAGAACTCCCAGGGCGTCGACCTGGCAAAGGACAACATGGCGATGCAGCGTCTCAAGGAGGCGGCGGAGAAAGCCAAGATCGAACTGAGCCAGGTTCAGTCCACCCAGATCAACCTGCCCTACGTGACGGCCACGGCCAACGGTCCGTTGCACCTCGATGAGACGTTGACTCGCGCCAAGTTCCAGGAGATCACCTCCGATCTGCTCGATCGTTGCAAGATCCCCTTCGAACAGGCGATCAAGGACGCCGGGCTCACCGTCGGTCAGCTCGATCACGTGATCCTCGTCGGAGGCTCAACCCGAATGCCGGCGGTTCAGGAATTGGTGCAGTCGGTGAGCGGCCGTGAGCCGCACAAGGGTGTCAACCCCGACGAGGTGGTCGCCATGGGTGCGGCGGTTCAGGCCGGCGTGCTCAAGGGCGACGTCAAAGACGTCCTGTTGCTCGACGTGACCCCGCTGTCGCTCGGCATCGAAACCCGTGGCGGGGTGATGACGAAGCTCATCGAGCGCAACACCACCATCCCGACGCGTCGCACCGAGGTGTTCACCACGGCCGAGGACATGCAGGCGCAGGTCGAGATTCACGTGCTGCAAGGCGAGCGCGAAATGTCTCGGTACAACAAGACGCTCGGCACGTTCCAGCTGACCGATCTGCCCCCGGCGCCGCGTGGCGTGCCGCAGATCGAGGTGACCTTCGACATCGACGCCAACGGCATCGTGAACGTCTCCGCCAAGGACCGCGCGACCAGCAAGGAGCAGTCGATCACGATCACCGGTCAGTCGACGCTGTCGAAGGATCAGATCGACCAGATGGTCAAGGATGCCGAAGCTCACGCCGAGGAGGACGCGAAGCGTCGCGAAGAGGCTGAGGAACTGAACAAGGCCGACTCGCTCGTGTATCAGACCGAGAAGTTCCTCCGCGACAACGACGACAAGGTCCCCGCCGATCAGAAGGCGAGAGTCGACGAGGCGATCGCGGCGTCCAAGGAAGCCATCGCGTCTGGCGATCTCGATCGGGTGAGGTCGACGACCGAAGCGTTGACGACCGCCAGCCAGGAGCTCAGCCAATCGCTCTATGAGGCGGCTTCCACCGAAGGCGCCGACGGGTTCGGTTCCGCCGGGGCGGCCGATGACGACGTGGTCGACGCCGAGATCATCGATGACGAGGCGCAATGATGAGCGACGATCAGTTCAGCGCTGAAGCGTCCGAGGAGGTGGGGGCCGTCGAGGAGGCGGCCGACACCTTCAGTGTGGGCGGTGCCGAGGAGGCCCAGCCGTCACTCGAAGACGTGTTCGTCGACGTGGTCGATGACCTCGAGTCGGTCACCGCTCAACGCGACGAATATCTCGACCTCGCACGCCGGGTCCAGGCCGACTTCGAGAACTACAAGCGGCGTGTTGCGAATCAGGAGTTGGAGACGCGAGCCCGTGCCGCCGAGGCGCTGGTGACGGAACTGCTCCCGGTGCTCGATGCATGTGACGCGGCACTCGACCATGGCGCCGAGGAAGTAGCGCCGATTCAATCGGCACTCATCGCCGCCCTCGAACGCAAGGGCCTCGGAACCATCGCGGCAGCGGGTGAGGACTTCAATCCTGAGCTCCACGACGCGGTGCTCTCGGAGCCCGGCGAGGGTGGAGAAAACGGGCCGGTTGTCGTCGAGGTGATGAGGTCGGGTTATCAGTGGAACGGCCGGGTCGTGCGCCCGGCGATGGTCAAGGTTCGCGGCTAGGAGAGGAGGTGTCGCGATGACCGTGCAACGCGAATGGTTCGAAAAGGACTACTACGCAGCGCTCGGGGTGTCCCCCACGGCGTCGCAAAAAGACATCACTACCGCCTACCGACGCCTGGCGCGCCAGTTCCATCCCGACGCGAATCCAAACGATGAGTCGGCCGAGGACCGGTTCAAGGAGGTCTCGGCGGCCTACGACGTCGTCGGCGACGCCGAGCGGCGCGCCGAATACGACCAGGTGCGGTCGATGGGCACGTCGATGGGGTCATCCATGGGCGGCTCGGGCGGCTTCGGCCGCCCGGGCGAACCCGGGTTCAGCGACGCCGACATCAGCGATCTGCTCGGCAACCTGTTCGGCCGCGGGCAGTCGAGCGCCTGGTCCGGATCGGGACCCTTCTCGCGTGGACCGCAGCGCGGGCACGACCTTGAGGCCGATCTGTACCTGTCGTTCCTCGACTCGATCCGAGGGGTGACCACCTCGGTCAACCTGGTCAGCGATGTCACCTGCGGTGACTGTCACGGCAACGGGGCCGAAGCGGGGACCACTCCACGTTCCTGTCCGGATTGTGGCGGTCGCGGCGTCATCGAGGACAACCAGGGGTTCTTCGCCATGAGTCGTCCGTGCGGCCTCTGCAACGGCCGGGGGTCGATTATTGATACCCCATGTGCAACATGTCGTGGCACCGGTGCGGTGAGCCGCCCTCGGGCTGTGCGGGTGAAGCTTCCTCGTGGGGTGCGCGACGATCAGCAGGTACGGCTCAAAGGCAAGGGCGGGCCCGGCCGTGGCGGTGGCCCGGCAGGCGACCTGTACATTCGGGTTCACGTCGAACCGGACCCGGTCTACTCGCGAGATGGGGATGACCTCATCGTGCGGGTGCCGGTCACTTTTGCCGAGTTGGCGCTTGGGGCCGACATCAAAGTGCCGACGATCGATGGCGAACCGGTCACGATCCGGATCCCGGCAGGTACCCCGAACGGACGCCAATTCCGTGTGGCAGGACGCGGCATCGAGTCCGCTTCGGGACCGGGCGCACTTCTTGTCGCCGTCGACTTGTCGGTCCCGACACAGATGTCGGCGCTCGAGCGGGCGGCGCTGGAGAAGTACCGCGATCTCTCCACCCAGAATCCCCGGGAACATCTCGGGGTGTAGATGACAAGGAGGTAGGCGATGCCCGAGTTTCACCAGGCGGTGTACGTCATCTCGGTGGCGGCGGAACTGGCCGGAGTGCATCCGCAGACACTGCGCATCTACGAACGCAAGGGCCTGTTGCGCCCTGCGCGAACCGGCGGAGGAAGCCGTCGATACAGCGAAGCTGATATCGAGGACCTCCGCCGCATCCAACAACTCACCAGCGAGGGACTGAACCTCGCCGGGGTCACGAAGGTGCTCGAACTCGAGCGGCGTATCGCCCATCTCGAGCGGGAACTGAAGCGGACCACCGAGGACGCGGCGACGGCGCTCGACGCCATCGCGCGTCAACGTCGATCCGAGCTCGTTCCCATTCCGTCGGCCGCCGTCGTGCTCTATGACCAAACCCGCAGGAGGCGGTAACCATGGCATTCGATCCGAACACCTGGACTCTCAAGACCCAAGAAGCCGTGAACGCGGCGGTCGAACGCGCCAGCGCGGCGAACAACCCGGAGGTCACTCCCGAGCACCTTCTCGCAGCGTTGCTGTCTCAGGACGACGGCATTGTGTTGCCGATCGTGCGCAAGATCGGGCTGAACCCGCTGTCGTTGCGCAACGGCGTCGACGAACGCCTCGCCAAATTGCCGACGGCATACGGTACCGACACCCGGGTGTCGAAGGCGCTGACCTCGCTCATCGAGTCCGGCGACGCCGAACGCGTCGACCTTGGCGATGATTACCTGTCGACCGAACACCTGCTGTTGTCGTTCGTGCGCGCCGACGAGTCCAAGCCCGACGCCGACAAGTTGCTGGGTGGGACGAATCGCGAGCAGGTGCTTGCGGCGTTGGCGGAAGTTCGAGGCAGCCATCGGGTGACGTCGCAGAACCCCGAGGATCAGTACCAGTCGCTCGAGAAGTACGGCCGCGACCTGACCGATGCGGCCCGGCGCGGCAAGCTCGACCCGGTGATCGGGCGCGACGACGAGATTCGGCGCGTGGTTCAGGTGTTGAGCCGCCGAACCAAGAACAACCCGGTGCTCATCGGAGAGCCAGGGGTGGGCAAGACCGCCGTCGTCGAAGGGCTCGCTCAACGCATCGTGGAAGGCGACGTGCCCGAGACGCTGCGCAACAAGCGTCTCATCGCTCTCGACCTGGCGTCGATGGTCGCCGGAGCGAAGTACCGCGGCGAATTCGAGGAACGGCTCAAAGCCGTCCTCAAGGAGATCACCGACTCCGATGGGGAGATCATCACGTTCATCGACGAGATGCACACCGTCGTCGGCGCTGGTGGCGGCTCCGAGGGTGCCATGGACGCCGGCAACATGCTGAAGCCGATGCTGGCCCGCGGCGAGCTTCGCATGGTGGGTGCCACCACGCTCGACGAGTTCCGCAAGTACATCGAGAAAGATCCGGCGCTCGAGCGTCGTTTCCAACAGGTGTACGTGGGCGAACCGACCGTGGAGGACTCCATCGCCATCCTGCGCGGCCTCAAGGAGCGCTACGAGGTGCATCACGGTGTGCGGATCGCCGATTCGGCGCTCGTGGCGGCCGCCATGTTGTCGGATCGCTACCTCACCGGCCGGTTCCTGCCGGACAAGGCGATCGACCTGATGGACGAGGCGGCGAGCTCGCTGCGTATCGAGATCGATTCGGTTCCGACCGAAATCGACGTGGTCGAGCGACGGATTCGCGGCCTCGACATGGAGCGCGTCGCGCTGTCGAAGGAGACCGATGCTGCCTCGACCGAGCGGTTGTTGGCGATCGACAAGGAACTCGCTGACCTGCGCGAGCAGGCCGACGCGATGCGGGCGCACTGGCAGTCGGAAAAGGACGCCATCGCCGTGATCCAGGAACTGAAGGAACGTCAGGAACACCTCAAGGCAGAGGCCGACCGCTGCGAACGCGAGGGCGACCTGAGCCGCGCCTCGGAGCTGCGTTACGGGCATCTGCCGATCCTCGATCGCGAGGTGGAGGCGGCGTCGGAGCAGCTCGCGGCACTTCAGACCGACAAGCAGATGCTGAAAGAGGAGGTCGACGAAAGCGACATCGCCAAGGTGGTCGGACGCTGGACCGGCATCCCGGTGTCGCGACTTGTCGAAGGAGAGATGGGCAAATTGTTGCGGCTCGAAGAGGTGCTGCACGAACGGGTCGTCGGCCAGGACGAGGCGGTCGAGGTCGTGTCGAACGCGATCCGGCGAAGCCGTGCGGGTCTGTCGGATCCCCACCGTCCCATCGGTTCGTTCCTGTTCCTCGGCCCGACCGGTGTGGGCAAGACCGAACTCGCTCGAACGCTCGCTGATTTCCTGTTCGATGACGAGCGGGCGATGATCCGCATCGACATGAGCGAGTACATGGACAAACACACCGTGTCTCGGCTCATCGGGGCCCCTCCCGGCTACGTCGGCTACGACGAGGGCGGCCAGCTGACCGAAGCCGTGCGGCGTCGGCCCTATGCCGTGGTGCTGCTCGATGAGGTCGAAAAGGCGCACCCGGACGTGTTCAACGTGCTGCTGCAGCTGCTCGACGACGGGCGTCTGACCGATGGGCAGGGTCGCACGGTCGACTTCTCGAACGTGATCTTGATCATGACGTCGAATCTCCCGGGAGATCCGATCGACTTCTTCCGGCCGGAGTTCATCAACCGTCTCGACGACATCGTTCGGTTCCGTCCCCTTGCACAATCGGATCTGACCCACATCGTCGATATTCAGCTGGCCCATCTCCAGCAGCGTCTCGCCGATCGTCGCATCACGCTCACCGTGAGCGATGCCGCGAAGCAGCGGTTGTCCGAGCAGGGCTACGACCCGCAGTTCGGCGCCCGTCCGCTCAAGCGGCTCATCCAGCGTGAGATCGGTGACCGGCTCGCCGTTGCGTTGCTCGACGGCACCGTGACGGAGAACTCAACCGTGGTGGTCGACCTCGTCGACGACGAGTACGCCATCACGGCCTGAGCGAGGCGGCCGGTCGAGGTCGAGATCGTCAGCGAAACGAGGAGGTCGGGGCGCCATTGTTCGTCGCGACCTCCCGCGTTTCGAGGCGGGGTTGAGCAGCGTCGGCGCGGTGTTGTTCAACCCACAGCTCCAGCCCGCGAGGCTCGAGCGCACGCGAGAAGTAGAAGCCCTGGGCGTAGTCACACCCGATGTCGCTCAGGATCGCCAGCTGTTCCTCGGTCTCGATGCCTTCGGCGACGACGTGCATGCGGAGGCTCTGGGCGAGTTCCACGGTGGCGCGCACGATGATCTCGGCGGTCGGCTCCGTTCCGAGCGGTGTGATGAAGCTCCGATCGATCTTGAGTTCTGTCGCCGGAAGGTTGGCGAGGTAGGACAGCGATGACTGCCCGGTTCCGAAGTCGTCGATGGATATGCCGATGCCGAGCTGTCGGATGCGCTCCATCACCGCGACCGCCCGGCGTGAATCGGAGATGACGGCGGACTCGGTGAGTTCGGCGACGAGCAGTTCGGGCGGGAGCCGGTGGTGGGCGAGGAGTTCGGAGTACAGGTCGACGATCGACTCATTGGTGAGGTTGTAGGCGCTGAGGTTCATCGAAACACGGCGTGGAGTGCCTGCGGCGTACCAGATGGCCGCCTGCTCGACGGCGCTGGACACGACGAATCGGGTCAGCTGATGAATCAACCCGGTGTGCTCGGCCAGGCTGATGAACGAGTCGGGCGGCACGAACGAGCCATCGGGTTGGGGCCAGCGCACGAGGGCTTCGACCGACTCCACGACGCCTGAACGAATGTGAACCTGAGGCTGATAGTGCAGAACCAGTTCGCCGTGATCGATCGCGGCGCGAAGTCGGCTCGCCATCGCCAAGCGTTCGGGGTTGTAGTGGTCGCGTTCGTTGCTGTAGCACTCGATGACCGTTCGGCCCTCTTTGGCGAGGTACATCGCGACGTCGGCCTGGCGCAGCATGGTGCCGGCATCGAGTCGGCGTCCCCCGTCGGGGCCTCGCGGATCCACCGGCAGCGAGATGCCCACGCTGGCGGCGATGTCGATGGCGACATCGCCGATGGCGAATGATCGGTGGAGATTGTTCGCTATGTTGCGCGCCGCGACGAACGCATCGTCGGTGAGGGCGCCGGTATCGCACCGGCTGCCTCGTCGCACGATCACGGCGAATTCGTCGCCGCCGAGGCGCGCCGCCATTTCGCCGTCTTCGAGCAGGGAACTCAGACGTGCCGCGACTTCGATCAGCACCAGGTCGCCGTTCTCGTGGCCGAGGGTGTCGTTGACCTCCTTGAACCGGTCGAGGTCCAACAGGATCACGGCGACGTCGTCGCCACGGCCGAGCATCTCGTCGAGGGTGTGTAGTAGCAGCGATCGGTTCGGAAGGTCGGTGAGCGAATCGTGGGAGGCGAGGTAGTCGGACTCCTGCACCTGCAGCCGGAGTCTCTCGACGAGATCGACGTTCTGCAGCGACAGGTTGGCGTGCACACCAACGGTGCCCAACATGTCGGCATCTTCTCGATCGAATGGCCGAACCTCGGTGCTGCGGTCGGCGATGACGAGCACCAGGCGAGTCGAATCTTGGCGGGTCAACTCGACGGCCACGATCTCCTCGTGACCGGAGTCGTTCAGGGCTTTCGCGAACGCGCTCGGAGTCGTTTCGTCCTCGACGGTGAAGATCTGGGGCTCAATCGGAGCGAGGTCGAGCAGAAGCCGATCGAGTTGCGTTGACGGTGTCTGCACAAGCTGCCGGTCGCGAATCTCGAACCGGGTCACCTCACCGAACCGCTCGAGGGTGATCCACGCCGTCTCGGCGTGAAGGGTCTCGGCGGCTTGATACAGCAATTCCTCGAAAACGGTACCGTCGTTGACCGCCGAGGAGATGCCGATCGCGAAGTTGTTCAGCCGATTCATTCCCCGATAGCGGGTGCTGATGCGGGTGTATTCGCGAGCCAGCAGGTACATCGTGACCCCGATGACGAGCACCAGTGCCGCAGCAGCGCTGTTGAGGCGCAGCAGTGTCACGAACACCACTGCCAGCGTGACGTCGGCGACGATGCCGATGAGGGTGAGAACGAGGTCGGTTCCGCTCGGGGTGATGAGCCTGCCGAGAAAGCTGCTCATGACCGCGATCGTGACGAATCCCCCGGCCGCCTCCGCCAGCACGAATCCGCCCAGGAGCACGAACCACGAGAGTACGCCGCTGTTCTCTGGCCCGATCCAAAGCCAGAACACGGTGGCGGCGACGACGGTGTCGAGGCCGACGATCGCGAGGTTCACCACCAGCTTCATCAGCGGTTGATTCTCGACGACGCGATAGGTCAACCCGGCGACCGCGAGTTGGATGGCTAACAGGGTCAGTGGCGAGAGAAAACTCAACCCGACGAGCATCGGGATGGCAAGAAACATGAACCGGTGGTTCTCGTGGCGGAACTCGAAGTCGATGTTCACGTTGTTGAACACCGCCGACAGCCCGGTCACCAGCAGGATGATCAGTGCGCTATCCGGCCCCTGAAATTGGGTGAGCCACATGATCATCGGCGTCAACGCGGCGATGACGAGCGCGGTCACGAACAGAACCCGGGAACGTCCCTGGTCCATGTCGTGGGTCGCTTCAGTTGCCGATGCAGTTGCGGCCATAGCACAAAACCTCATGCCTTCTATCGGCACGCTGGCCTATGAGGTGAGCAATTTTCCACCCGCCCGAAGAGGTGAGGTTGCCCGTGAGCCGGGAGCCCTACTCGGAGGTCGCGACCTCGATGCGGTCCTGCTTCCACTCTCGGGCGGCCCCGAGGGCGGCCGTGGACTGCTCAAGCAGTTCCTCCGAGGAGAAGGCATGGGCCGGATAGCACGCCACCCCGGCCCACATCGTGTGGTGGCCGTAGCGGGTGGTGAGGTTTCGACGAATACGCTCGACGGTCCACACCGCTCCGTTTTCCGGGGTGTCCTCGAGGATGATCGCGTAGCGGCCGTCGGTCATCCGGCACGCGGTGTCGGCGTCCCGCAGGGTCTGACGGATAGCGCCGGTCACCTTCTGAGGATCGGCTTCCTCCCCGAACTGCGGATCGTCGCCTTCGAGTACTTCGACGATCGCCACGGCCACGGGACGCAGGTGACGACGAGCGGACGCAATCCGAGCATCGAGCGCGACGCGGAAGTAGGCCTCACTGAACAGGTTGGTCTCGGGGTCGGCGAGCAACTTCGTGTCCGACAGGTCTCGCGGATCGTTCACAAGCGGCGTCGCGGTGTCGTCGAACTTGCGGTTGAACGAACCGGCGCTGTCGGTGGAGAACTCCGCGAGGGGTGGTTGTGCATCAACGCGTTTGGTGCGTTCGTCGGCGAGTTCCACCTGCAGCCGCTCGACCTCGGCCCGAAGCCGGTTCGTCTCATCCGACGCGGTGATCGCCTTGGCCTGGAGGGCCTCGTTGTTGGCGGTCTCGCTGAAGCCGACGACACCGGCGGCGAGCGCAGCGAGCCCGGCGACGATGCCCAGCCAGGACGCGTCGGCCAGCATGGCGGTGGCGCCGGTGATCAGGCCGAGGCCGCCCAAGATGATTGCAGTCAGTCGTCGCACAGGATTGTCGCTCCAGTTACCGTTTCAGCAGGTGACCGGACATCGGCGCCATGGTGGCTTCGGTGTCGTCGGTCAGAGAATGTCTCGACGCGTCTGTGTCGGAACTCAATAATTAATTTCCTCACTTCTCATCGGCATCCGATAGCGATCCGTGAGATCTCGGTGAGGAGTTCCGAGTCGATGTCGCTGCCGTCGTCGGCGGCGATCGCAAGCGGTGAGATGCGCTCTTTCAGGCCCTCGACGATGCACTCGATCGTAGAGCCCGGAAGCCCGAGATCGGTGAATTGTCCCGCGATCGTGGCGTAGATGTCGCGTTCGTCAGGGTTCTGCTCGCAGTCGGTGGGGGTGAACGCAACCGGATCGGTGAGGAACGCTACGAGTTGGGCGGACACACACGGCTGCGACAGAGCAACACCATGTCCGGTCCCGCTGTAGGTGATGCGTTTCGGCGTTCCGAGCGCGTCGGCCATCTGGGACATCCAAGCGTAGGGTGTCGCCGGATCGCCGACGGACCCGATGACCAGGACGCGTTCGGCCGCCGTCGACGTGGTGATCTCGGTGGCCGCACCGGTCGGCAGGATCGTGCAGCTGGCGGACGGCTCAGCGTCGTCGGGTAGCAGCAGGGTGGGGGTCGATTCCGCGATCTGCTCGGCCTCCTGGGAGCTCAAGGGCGCCTCGGCATCAGCGCAGCTGACGAGCGTTTGGACTTCGAACCCGTTTCCGTAGGTGCCGTCGGGCTGACGTGAATGCTGCAGGCCGGCGAGGCGCAACAGAAAGGCGGCGGCGCGTTCGCGTTCGGCGCCGCTGGCGTCGAGCGCGACGATCGCCTCGGCGAGCGGCTGGGACATCGCCGGGTCATACATTGCGGTGATCAGGGCGGTTTCGAACATCGAACCGTCGAGTTGTTCCAGCCCGTTCTCGCCTTCGACCTCGATCGGGGTGACTTCGAGTCGTTCGGCCTGTGACCGGGCCGCACTCGCTGCGTCCGGCTGAAGCGCGCACTCGGGATCGGCGTCACACCACCGGTAGAACTGAGCGAGACTCTCGGCGAGGCTGGCCGCCTGGCCACCAGCGAGCGCTGCGAGCGATCGGTCGGGGGTCACCGGGGAGTCCAAGATGATGGCGCGGACACGGTCGGGGTGCCGGCTGGCGTACAGCGCTCCGATGCGTGTCCCGTAGCTGATGCCCATGAAGTTCAGCTGGTCCTCGCCGAGCGCCTCGCGTATGAGGTCGAGGTCCTCGATGACCGCGTCGGTGCCGATGTTCGCGTACAGGGCGGCGTCGTCGGCCTCGCAACCCTGTGCAACGGCGGTTTCGAATTCCAGGGCCATCTCCGGAGTGTCGGCGACCTCGTCGGAGGAGCGGGAGATCCACTCCTCGCGTTGGTCGGGGGTGAGACACTCGAGCGGACTCGATGCTCCGAGCCCGCGAGGGTCAAAGGACACGAGGTCGAAACGTTCCGCGATGTCGGGGCTGATGAGCGCTGCGCTCGAGGCGAGGAACTCCAGGCCGGAGCCGCCGGGTCCGCCGGGGTTGAACACCAGCGACCCGATTCGTTCGCTGGGTTTGGTTGCGGGAACCCGCGCGAGCGCGAGCGTGATCGTCGCCCCGTCGGGTTCCTCATGGTCGACGGGGACCTCCATCGAGGCGCATTTCATGCCCTTGGCGGCCGCTTGATTCAACACGAGTGACTCGACCGCGATGGTGTCGCCGTCGCAGCGCGACCAGTCGAGGGCCCCGGTTTCGTCCGGTGTCGAAGCGCCCGTATCTCCGGAGTCCCCCTGTGGCGAGATCGAGCCGGACTTGCCCGAGGTGCAACCGGATACGGCGACGATGGCGGCGATGCTGAGCGCGGCGATTCGGCGCACCCCTCGAGATCTCGATGACATGGCGTCGACCGTATCGGTCCGCGCCGACTGAAGCGGGGCACCGACCTCAATCGTGCTGTGCGTCGTCACATGAGCGCGGCGTTGGTGGCCGACACCGCACGACGTGGGCAGTACCTACGTCTCGTCGCGATGGCGGAGCGCGAGATCGGCGATCGCGGTCATCAGCTCGGCGAGTTCGTAGTCCTTCGGGGAAAACACTGCAGCGATCCCGTCGGCGAGCAGCTTCGGCCGGTCGTCGGTGGGGATGATGCCGCCGGCCACCACCGGACAGGTGACGCCTTCGGCGCGAAGGAGGCGCACGACCTCGGGAAGCAACTCCATGTGGGATCCCGACAGAATCGACAGGCCGACGATGTCGACGTCCTCGTCCCGTGCGGCCGCGGCGATCTGTTCCGGTGTCAGGCGGATGCCCTGGTAGATGACCTCCATCCCGGCATCGCGGGCTGCGACGGCGACCTGCTCGGCACCGTTGCTGTGGCCGTCAAGGCCGGGTTTGGCGACGAGAATGCGCGGCGGCCCGCCCGCTACGGTCTTGAGACGCTCGGCCAGTTGCGCCATGGCCGGAATCGTCGAAGCGGTGCCGGTGGCAGCGGCAACTCCGGTCGGCGCCCGAAACTCGCCGAAGACTTCGCGCAGACACCCTGCCCACTCACCGGTGGTACCTCCGGCATGGGCCAACGCAATCGTGGCGTCCATGATGTTTTCGTCGCTTCGAGCAACGCGCTCGAGCTCATCGAGAGCGGCTTCGACCGCGCCGTTGTCTCGCTGCTTACGCCACTGCTGAAGTTCGTCGATGGCCGCCTGCTCCACCGCAGGGTCGACCTTCATGATGTTGTCTTCGCCGCCGAGCGGTGACGGCTCGGTTTCGGTGAAACTGTTGAGCCCGACAACGGTTTGTTCGCCCGACTCGATTCGGCGCATGCGTTCGGTATGGCTGCGAACCAGACGGCCCTTCATCTCGTCGATGGCCTCGAACGCTCCGCCGAGTTCGAGGATCTCGTCCAGTTCCGCCTGAGCGGATTCGATCAACTCATTGGTCCGGGCCTCGACGACCTTGGACCCCTCGAAGATGTCCCCGTACTCCAGCAGGTCGGTTTCGTACGCGAGCACCTGCATGATGCGAAGCGACCATTGTTGATCCCAGGGGCGGGGAAGGCCCAAGGCTTCGTTCCAGGCCGGAAGCTGCAATGACCGGGCGCGTGCCGACTTCGACAACGTCACCCCCAGGGCCTCCAACACGATGCGCTGGATGTTGTTTTCCGGTTGGGCTTCGGTAAGTCCGAGGCTGTTGACCTGCACGCCGTAGCGGAAACGACGCGCCTTGGGGTCGGTGATGCCGTAGCGCTCCTCGGTGAGGCGGTCCCACATCTGGGTGAAGGCCCGCATCTTGCAGGTTTCCTCGATGAAGCGGATTCCGGCATTGACGAAGAACGACACCGACGCCACGACCTCGGACATGGCATCGGGCGAAACCTGGCCCGAATCGCGCACCGCGTCGAGCACGCCGATGGCGCAGGCAAGGGAATAGGCGATCTCCTGGGTGGGCGTCGCACCGGCCTCTTGAAGGTGATACGAGCACACGTTCATGGGGTTCCAGTGGGGGATGTTGCGGTTGCAGTACGCAAACATGTCCACGATCAACCGGCGCGATGCCTCGGGCGGGAAGATGTACGTGCCTCGGGACAGGTACTCCTTGACGATGTCGTTCTGGGTGGTTCCGCGAAGCACCTTGGAATCGACACCGTGGTCCTCGGCGTTGGCGACGTACAACCCGAGCAGCCAGGCGGCCGTGGCGTTGATCGTCATCGAGGTGTTCATCTCGCCCTGAGGGATGCCGTCGAGCAGCGTGCGCATGTGGCCGAGATGCGAAACCGGAACGCCGACCTTGCCGACCTCGCCGCGGGCCATCACGTGGTCGGAGTCATATCCGGTCTGAGTCGGGAGGTCGAACGCGATCGACAGCCCGGTCTGACCCTTTGCGAGGTTGGTGCGGTACAGCTCGTTGGAGGCCTTCGCCGTGCTGTGCCCTGAATAGGTGCGCATCAACCAGGGGCGATCCTTTGGCCGGGCCTGATCGGTGTGCGCGGTTCCGCTCGGTGTGTCACCCATGTCGACATTGTCCAACATCGATCGGTGTCGCGGCGAATGGTGTCGGTAGACGTGAGCGATCGCTCATGTGGGGCAACCGTCTGCAGCGGTGCGAATTACAGCTCCGGGGCGGAGCGAGGGTCACGTTGCGCCAGCACCTGGAAAGCACTGGTGGCGATGCGTTTGGAGGGAGAGATGTGTCCCCCACTCCATAGCCCCGGCTGTTTGTCCAGTGGGGGCGAATCCACTGGCACAATGTGTATCGACGTCTCAGCGGAGACCTTGAGTAGAAAGTTCCGATTTCGTGGTTTCGGCCTCATTCCTGGCTCAGGACGACCTCACGCTCTTCCTGGGTGACGACCTGATTCCGTGGCTGATGCTCGCGGTGGGCGCGGCGCTCGCCGTCGCGAACGTCGCGGCCTATGTGCGGCCCCCGTTGGTCGATCCGAAAGATCCGGATTCCCCGCGCCGCCCACCCGCCCCGCTGGCACGGGTCGTGCCCTTTGCCGTCGTCGGGGTGGTGTTGGCGCTCTGGGCGCTGGCGACCTTGCTGAGTTGACGGATTCGCTCTGGGGTCAGCCGGCGAATGCCATGACGGTGACCGGCTCGTAGAAATCTTCCATCTTCGGTGAGATGAGCCGCTCGGGAGCCCGTTGGGAGGCGAGGGTCTCGACCACGGCGCCACATTGGCCTTCGAGCGTGAGGAAGCCGTCGCCGAACACGGCAAACAGCGGTCGGCCCTGGGCCAGTTCCAACACCGCGGCCCCGAACGCTGCCGGGTCGTTGTTGGCGTTGCGCTCGGCGTAGTCGACCCAGTCCACGAAGTGCGGATCACCGAAATCGGGGTAGCGCACGACGTCGAATTGGTTCTCGTCGAGTTGGCGCGACATCGACGGCCCGAGTTGATCGGGACACACGACGACGACCCCGCGATCGGATCGGGAGCGGATCGCATCCGCGGCGACGCCGACCTGGGAGCGGTCCTGGCGGTTGGACAGGAACACCCCGGCAACGCTCAGGAGCGCGACCGCGATCAACACAGCGTCTCGCGCCCGACCGTTGGCGAAGCGATTGATTCCGAGCGCGGCGAGGAGGATGACGAACGGGAGGTACACCGACGCGTACCGCGGCGCGAACGCCATGCCGTTGACGAGCGCGACCGCGCTGGCGATCACCACGGTGCCGCACAAGAGCACCAGCGGTACCAGCGCGTCGGAGTTGATCGCCGTGCGCAACTCGATGGCGTTGGCCGAAACGCTTCGCCCGGTGATGGCGATCAGGAGGATGCAAACGAGCACGAAGCTGCCAAGCTGCGCCTCGCTGTACGCGCCACCGGTGAACTCGACCAGCGACGTCACGACCAGGTTGGTGATTCGAAACGACGGCGCCCACGGGGTGCCGGTGTGTGCGCTCTGGTAGAGCATCGTCGGGAGCCACGGGACAAACGCGAGGCCGCCAACGCACATCGCCACAGCCGTCATCCAGGCGCCGCGTGCGTTCGACGGGTTGCCGTTGCGGTGGCTGCGTACGGCGACCCACACGACGAGGAGCCCGGCGGTGGCGATCAGCCACAACGACCAGTACTGCGTCCACAGCCCGGCTGCGGTGGCGACAGCGACCGCGACGAGCCGCAGTGGCCTGGGTGTCTCGAGGGCCGCGCTGACAGCGATGAAGCCGGCGAAGGCGATCAGGGTCAACAGTGAGTACATGCGGGCTTCGCTGCCGTATCGGAACGCGTAGGGCGACAAGGCCAACAAGAGCATCGCGGTGACGCCGACGCGCCGTCCGCCGAGGCGACGTCCAGCGAGGTAGGCGAGGGGAAGTGTGGCGATCGAGATGACCGTCGACAGCGAACGAACCGCGGCATCGCTGTCTCCGAACACCGACATCCAGCCGTGAAGGAGGACGTAGTACAGGGGCGGATGGCCGTCGTGGCGGAGTGCGTCGGCGATGTCTCCGAGCGGGAGCTTCGCGATGTTGACGCTGAGTGCCTCGTCCAGCCACATCGGCGTGTCGACGAAAAACCGTCCGAGGACGAGTGCGGCCGCCGTCAACGCCAGCACGGCGGTGACGATCGGGTGGGCGAACTGTGCGATGGTGTCGCGTACAGGGCGGGGCGTGCTCGCGGCGGAGTCGTCAGGAGCGGGAGACTCCGTGGTGTTGGGTGTGGTCATGGTGGGCGATCGTCTGTGGTCGGCGAAGCGGCTCGCGTGCCGGTGTCGGTGCGCGGCGTGGGGCGCGCTGAACGATAGTGCCCGGCGCGTCCGCTGCCGAAGTGCCCGGGGGCGAGGGTCAGTGAACCGACACGGCGGTGACCAACTCGTCGACCCAGCACCTCTGGGCGATGGCGTCGGTGAGCTGCAACAAGTCTTCGATCGCCTCCTCGGCGGCCCACGGCATGATGACGGTCGAGGCGCCGAGCTGAGGGTCGTGTTCGACGCGCAGTTGTACGTCGCGAAGTGCTTCGCGAGCGTCGGGGTCGTTTGCGATGGCGTCTCGGGCCATCGCCCTTGCGGAGTCCATGACCGCGTCCGCGTGCAACGTTGTGGCGAACGCGGAGATGCGCCGCTGGTCGGAGGGATTCACGACGGCGACCGACACGCCGTTGGTGGTGACCCGGTGGCCACCGAGGCGGATCGCTGCGAGGTCGCCGATCCAGCCGAGGTCCCGCACGATGTCATGATTCGAGACCATTCGGGCCACGAGCGAGCGGAACTCACACGGCGTCATGTCGGGGCTGAGCGACCGGTCGTGACTGATCACGAGTGCCTGGCCGTGGCGCGGTGCCAGCTCCAGTCCGACGTGGGGGATCGCGTGCGTGAGCGTCGCTGCGAGCCGGAGCCGTTCGATGAGGTACGTCAGTTCGTCGCCAAGCATGCACAACAGTATGCGTTAGGGCACCCTAACGTGCAAGCTCCTGCTGGTTACTCGTCGCGCGATGTCGTGGTGGTAATCCCTGTCAGGGTGTCGGTGGAGACTCTCGCCGTCCGTCGCTGTGCAGCGCGAAGCGCGCCTCGTCACGGGGATGCGCCGGGTCGTCGGTCGGCCACGGCCACCCTCCGAATTGAGTGCGTTGGTAGTCGTCGAAGGCCTGTTGTATCTGCGCCTTGGTGTTCATCACGAACGGCCCGTAGCGCGCCACCGGTTCGCCGATCGGGCGGCCCTGCAGGACGAGAATCTCGACCGGGCCCGTCGCCGCTTCGATCTTGAGCGGCGCGCTGGCATCGACGAGGACGCCGCGGGATGCCTCGATGTCGCGCCCGGCGATCCGCGCCCCCGCCCCGTGAAAGACATACAGGGTGCGAACGGTCTCATCGCTTTGCGCCGGCGGGAGATCGAGCGACGCGTGCTCGTCGAGCACGAGGTGCCAAATGGCGACATCGGCCTCGGGGCGAGCGGCCCACGAGTTGGGCGGTGGGGCCTTCGGCGTCGCATCACCGAACGGTCCGGCGACGACGGTCACCGTCGCGCTCGCGCCGTGTTCGTTCACGATCGACACCTTGGGCGTGTCCTCTCCCCAGAACATGGTGAAGTAGGGGTCGACCATCTTGTCGTCCGCTGGGAGGTTCAACCAGATCTGGAACAGTTCGGTCGGGTTGCGTCGGTCCTGTTCGATCAGCGGAAACATCTCGCTGTGCACGACGCCGCGACCGGCGGTCATCCACTGTGTGTCGCCCTTGCCGAACCTCGCTGCCGCGCCCATCGAGTCGTGATGGTCGATGTGTCCGGTGCGTACGTAGGTGACTGTTTCAAATCCGCGGTGCGGGTGTTGCGGGAACCCCGGAACCGCGCTGCCGTGGTACATCGACCAGCCGTTGAGACCGGTGAAATCGGAGCCGATCGGTCGCCCGGCAGTCGACTCGACGGGAGCGAGGCGGTCGTCACCCGCGGGGAAGTCGTCGAGGTGGTGAGCGGTGAAGAGGAACGGGTCGATCGTGGGCCACTGCTGTGCAAGTTCGACCACTTGGAGAATCGGATCGGTCGTCGTTGAGCCGCCGGTGGTGGAATTCTGCTCGTGTGCCATGCCATACCCAACAGCTCCGAGACCCCCGGTATTCCGGCGGTCCGGGGCCTGCGGGCCGGGTCGGGCCGACCGTCGAGACGGCCGAGTGTGGCACCACAGCCAGCTTCGCCTGAGTTTGTGACGGGCGCGGCGACGTGTAGTGTTAGGCCCGCCTTATTCGGGCCGGACCGACCTGCAGCGGACGGGCGCCGAGGCGACAAACCTTCCGAAGTCCCGAACCCGCCGAGGAGCGAGTCACCGCGATGTCGTCCACTGCGTCGAAATCCGATCTGGCGTCGGCCACCTCCGCTCGTGTGAGCGTCACCGCGGTGTTCGGAGTGCTGATCGCCATCGTGGTTCTCGGCACGATCTACTCGGCCGGGCGCGGTCAGTTGCCGATCAGCCCCGGCGAGGTGGTCGGATCGATTCTGCGCAAGGTCGGGATCAGCGGCGGTGCGGAGATGACCCACCCCAACGGTGACGTGACGCTGTGGAACGTTCGCTTTCCACGAATTGCGATGGCGTTGCTGGTGGGCGCCGCCCTCGCGGTGGCGGGTGCGGTGATGCAGGGAATCTTCGGCAATCCGCTCGCTGAACCATCGGTGATCGGCGTGTCGTCAGGGGCGGCGGTCGGAGCCTGTGCGGCCATCGTGTGGAAGGTCGCATGGTTCGGTGCGTACACGACGCCGGTCTTCGCGTTCGTCACGAGCCTCATCACGACGTTCGCGGTCTACGCCATGTCGCGACGCGATGGGAAGGCTGAGGTGGTCACGATCGTGTTGATGGGGATCGCCGTCAACGCCTTGGCCTCGGGTCTGGTGGGCTGGTTTGTGTTCATGGGCGATACCGCGGCCCGCGAGCAGATCGTGTTCTGGCAACTCGGAAGCCTCAACGGCAGCAGGTGGCAACAGGTGTGGGCGGTCGCACCGCTGATCGGCATCGGATTGATCGGCTCGGTGCTCATCGCCCGTCAACTCGACCTGCTCGCGCTCGGTGAACGGTCGGCCCGTCACCTCGGGGTCAACGTCGAACGGCTTCGCCTCATCGCCATCGTGTTGTCCTCGCTGCTCGTCGGTCCGGCGGTGGCGTTCTCGGGCATCATCGGGTTCGTCGGGCTGATCGTGGCTCACCTGATCCGCATGCTCATCGGGCCGGCGCATCGACGTCTGATCCCCGCGGCCGCCCTTGGTGGTGCCAGCGTGTTGTTGATCGCCGACGTGATCGCCCGAACCGCCAAGGACTACGCAGATCTCCCCATCGGCATGCTCACTGCGGTGGTTGGCGGCCCGACGTTCTTCTTCCTCATCCGCAAGACACGCAAGCACGCGGGCGGCTGGGCATGACGCGCATGATTTTCGGCGCCACGCCGAGGGTCCCGTCGCCGGTCGAACTCGGCGATGTCGTGTTGTCAGCGAAGGACCTCAGCGTCACGATCGCGGGCAACACGATCCTCGACAAGGTGTCCCTCGAGGTCCGATCCGGTGAGATCGTCGCGCTCGTGGGCCCCAACGGGGCCGGCAAGTCGACGCTGCTCGCAGCGATCACCGGTGATCGCGACTGCGACAGCGGCACGGTCGAGATCGGCAACGCGCCGGCATCGGAGTGGACCCAACTCGAGTTGGCCATGCGTCGCAGCGTGCTGTTGCAGCGCATCGAGATGTCGTTTCCGTTCGCGGTCGCCGAGGTCATTCGGATGGGACGCGAGCCGTGGCGCAACACCGACCTTGAAGACGAGGACGACGAGGCGATGGCTTGGGCGGTCGAGGCGACCGACGTCGGCCACCTGCTCGATCGGTCGTTCACAACGTTGTCGGGTGGCGAGCAGGCGAGAGCTGCGCTGGCCAGAACACTTTCGCAGCGCACAGCGCTGTTGATGCTCGACGAGCCGACCGCTGCGCTCGACATCGCCCACCAGGAACAGGTGTTGCGGGTCGCCCGTGAGCGGGCCCGACTCGGCGATGCGGTGGTGGTGGTGCTGCATGATCTGGCGCTTGCCGCGTCGTACTCGGACCGTGTGGTGATCTTGTCCGAGGGACGCGTGGTGGCCAGCGGATCGCCGATCGACGTGATGACCGATGAGTTGTTGAGCTCGGTGTATGGCTGTCGTATCGAAACCATGGCTCATCCCCGCACCGGCGCACTGTTGATCTTCCCGGTGCGCGACGACGTCGATTCGTTCGCTCAGGGCTGAGGGCGCGGCAACACTGTTCCGATGTCGTTCAGTGCGATCGTCGTCGGCGGAGGACCGGGTGGGCTCATGGCCGCCGAACACCTGGCAGCCGCCGGCGGATCGGTGCGGCTGTTCGAGCGGACGCCGTCGGTCGGCCGCAAGCTGTTGCTCGCCGGTCGATCAGGGCTCAACCTGACCCATTCGGAACCGACCGACGAGTTGCTTGCCCGTTACGGAGCGGCAACCGGCCGGCTGTCGGAAGCGATTCGTCGTTTCGACGCCGACGCGTTGCGTGAGTGGGCGCGAGGCCTGGGGGAGACGACCTTTGTGGGGTCGAGCGGCCGTGTGTTTCCCGAGGCGATGCGAGCCAACGGATTGCTGAAGGCGTGGATCGCCCGACTCGATTCCCTCGGTGTGGAGATCGTCGTCGGTCATCGTTGGATCGGCTGGGGCGACGATGGGGTGTTGCGCTTCGAGACAAGCGACGGTGACGTGGTCGAGGCGGGCGCGGACATCGTGGTGTTGGCGCTCGGCGGTGCGAGTTGGCCGAGCGTGGGTTCGGATGGCCGGTGGGTCGAAGCGGTCAGCGAGGCCGGCATCGCAGTCGCGCCACTACGTGCAGCGAACAGCGGCTTCGAGGTGGCATGGACTCCTCAGTTTCTGAACAAGCACGAAGGCGAGCCCATCAAGAACGTCGCCGTGACCTGCGGTGATGTGTCGTCCCGAGGGGAGGCGGTCATCACCGAGTCCGGGGTCGAAGGCGGGGTGATCTATGCGGTCGGAGCGGTGCTGCGCGACGTGGCGGAGGCGAACGGTTCGGCGACCGCAATGATGAACTTGCACCCCGACCTGTCGCGTGAGCGTCTCATCGAGCGGTTGGCGCGGCGGCGAGCCAAGGACACGCTGAGCACGACGCTGAAGCGCAGTGGCCTCGAGCCGGTGAAGGCGGCGCTGGTGAACGAGGTGCTGCGTGCTCCCGGGCAGCTCGGTGGGAGAGATGCTCCGGGGGCGAGTGATGTCGAGGCACTTGCGGACCTGGTGATGGCATTGCCGTTGCGGGTGCTGGGCCCGACGCCGATCGACCGTGCGATCAGCACCGCCGGCGGCATCTCGTTCGACGAGCTCGACGAGCGTTTCATGATTCGTCGGTTCCCCGGAACCTTCGCTGTCGGCGAGATGCTCGATTGGGAGGCCCCGACCGGGGGCTACCTCTTGCAGGCGACGTTCGCGACGGCGGTCGCCGCGGCGAACGGTGCGCTCGACTGGCTGAGCGAACGCTGAGCGAGCGCTGAGCAGGTGGTGTTGTCGACGCGCCCTTGGTCGGTTCAGTCGTGGGCCGCGTTCAGTCGTGGATCGCGGCGACCACGCCGGCGATGAACCCGGCGGTGTCCCATCCGTCGCTTGGAGCGATGGTGCCCTTGCCAGGGATGAACCCGTTCGGTGGGTACACGGCGAACAGGTTCGGATCCGCCACGGCGGGGCCCGGATCCTTCACGTAGGTCCCGTTGCGGACGACGACGAGGTCGAGGCTTGGGATAGCGAAGATGTACTGGCCGTCGAAACCGCGGGCCATGAACATGTCGTCGGGAACTCCCGGGTAGTCCTCGAGCCACCATTGGTACCCGTACTGATCCGGAGACGTCGGGGCGCCGGTGAGCGATTCCTCCACCCAGCTTGCCGGTACGAGTTGGGTTCCGTCCCAGTTGCCGTCGTTGAGATAGAGCCAGCCGAACCTGGCGAAGTCGCGGCTCGTGGTGTCGACGCAGCAGTAGGTGAGCGTGTGGCCGGCGGCGTCCTGCCACCAGTCGGCTTTGGAGAACTGCATCGGGTCGAACAGCTTCTCGCGGGCGTAGTCGTCCGCCGACATGCCGGTCGATTGGGCGATCACCTCGCCGAGGAGGAGCGACACGCCGCTCGAATAGTTGAACACCGTGCCCGGTTCGGCTTCCTTCGGTAGTGCTGCGGCATACGCGAGCTGGTCGGCGTGACTGGTCACCAAGGCGATGATGTCGGAGGGGCCGTTGCTGGGGTTGTAATCCTCGTTCCACTGCAAGCCGGTCGACATTTGCAGGACATGACGAAGGGTGATGTCGCCGAGCCCGCGTGCCTCCCAGTCTGGGAACCAGGTCGTCATGGGGGTATCGACGCTCGAGATCTTGCCCTCGTCGACGGCGATGCCCACGAGCGCACTTGCGAAGCTTTTGGCCACCGACCAGCTCGCTGCCCACGAATCGGCTGCGGCGCCGTCGGCGTAGCGTTCGGTGACGATCTTGCCGTGGCGAACGACCACCACCCCCTGGGTGTTGGCGGTTGGGATGAGCGCTGCGTCGAGCGCGTGTTCGAGCGCCTCGGCGTCGAACCCTTCCGTCTCGGGGGAGGAGAGTTCCCAGTCGGCGCCCGGAAAAATGACCTCGTCCGGCGAATCGGCATCGTTGGTGTCGGAATCCGCACCGGCGTTCCCCGTGGGCGCCGACGTCACCGACTCGACGATCGTCGAGTCGGCATCCTGGTTGTCGGCTGAGGTATCGCCCGGGTCGCTGCGGCACGCGGAGAGCGGGGCGATGGCGAGCAGGAACGCAAGCACAGCGCGTTGGGTCCGGCGCGTCGTGGTCCGGGGTGTGATCGACATGGCAGGAGTTTGGCAGGACCCGATTCTCCGGGCGCGGAAAACGACGGCGTCGACTTCGCATCGTCGACCTATCGTTGCGATTGGTGTTTGAGCATTCGATTGAAATCGCCGCCTCGCCCGCGGCCGTGTTCGCTGTCTGGACCGACGTGACGCGTTGGCCGGAATGGACCCGTTCGGTGACCTCGATTGAGATGGTCGGCGACCTGCCATTGCAGATTGGCGCGAAGGTCCGGATTCGCCAGCCACGACTCGGCACGACCACTTGGACGATCAGCGAATTCGAACCCGATCAGGCGTTCACGTGGGTCAGCTCGGCTCCCGGGCTGGCCGGCCAGGCCACCCATCGCGTCCAACAGACCCCGACGGGCACTCGGGCCACGATGAGCGTCGATCACACCGGGTTCCTGGCACCCATCGCTCGAGCGCTCACCGCCGGTATCACGCGCCGGTACCTGACCTATGAGGCCGAGGGGTTGAAGGCCCGCGCCGAGTCCGGTGAGTGACCGCGCCGTCACCGACATCGAACCGATCGGTGTTGCAGGGGCGTTCGGCGACTGCCGTGTAGGTAGGCTGCGGCGGTGGGTGACATCATCGAACTGACACACGACGACCTGGTGAACATCGAGCTGCTCAAGCGCTTGAAATACCGGTATCTACGGTGTCTCGACCTGAAGATGTGGGACGACCTCGCCGAGTGTTTCACCAGCGACGCCACCGCGAGCTACGGGGGCGGGGCGTACCAGTTCGACGGGCGTGATGCGATCATGGAGTTTCTTCGGACGTCGATGGGGAGCGAGTCGATGCTCACGAGCCATCGGTGCCATCACCCCGAGATCGACCTGGTCGACGCGGACTCGGCGACCGGAACGTGGGCGCTTGACGACGTGGTGATCCTGTCGGACTTCGGCCTGACGATCCAGGGTTCGGCGTTCTACGAGGACCGCTACGTTCGGGTCGACGGTCGATGGCTGATCGCTCACACCGGCTACAGGCGTATCTACGAAGAGATGTATCCACGCGAATCGGTGGACGGGCTCCGATTGACGGCGTCGTGGTGGGGGACCGACGGACGCTCCGAGTTGCAGGCGTAGTCGCCTGCAACGCCTCCACTAATCGGGCTGCTTTGACCGATCGCGTTCCGAGGCGCTCGGTTGGCTAGCCGCCGTTGCCGGGGGCGCCCGGAGGCGGGCCGGGCTGGGTGATGCCACACTCGTCGGATTCGAACACCGCGATCTCGTCGGCGGCGGCCGAAGCGTCCGGGTCGGCGAACACCGCGTCAAGGTCACCCTCGGCAGCCTCGAACGCTGCGACGAACGCGCCGACCGCCTCAGCGATACCAACGGGCGCTGCCTCTGCGTACGCGGCGAGTTGCTCGCTGGTCGGAGTGACTCCGACCAGCTCGGTGGCGACGGCGCAGAAGGCTTCGAGGTCGTCGGCGGGAGCGGTCGCGTCGGCGGCCGTGGTCGTCGGCGCTGTGTCGGCAGCGTTTTCGGTGTCGTTGCTGCACGCGGCGAGCGAGCCGACGCACAGCGTGGCGATCAATGCCGCCTGTGAGATGTGGCGGATACGGGTGGACAACATGGGTTCCTCCAAATGCGGGCGGGCCCGACGGCTTCGGGTCCCGCTGCTCTGTCGCTTCGGTGATCGCTTCGGGATCACCGATCGCTGCGATGCGGGTAGCCGAGGGATCGACGCTGGCGGGCGTCGCTCCACAAGGCTCCGACCCCGACCAACACGGCGCCTACGCCCAGTGCCATCCAGATGGTCAAGGCACGGTCCCAGTTCTCGTGTGGCCATACGGGGAACAGCGGGAGGTCGGTCTCGAAGGGGCGAGCGAGTGCAACCCCTGCGATCAAGGGGATGGCCGTTGCGGCCAAGACCGTGCCTGGCTCGCTGCGGCCGCTCGCCCGGGCGCCGGTGGCCAGCCCGAATCCGATTCCCGCAGCGACCGCGCCCTGCAGGATGAGGACCCAGAGGTGTTTGGGCAGGGACGCTCGAAACACCCAGTGAACTGTGGCCCACACCGCGACGAGGACCGTCGGGCCGATGGCTCGGGCCGCGGTTCGCCACCAGAGCGGACGGGGGCTGACGTCGACCACGAGGGCGCACCGCTCGTCCACGGCGACAGCGGCTGCTCCGACCACGACTCCCAGAACGGTGCCGTGCACCGGCCAGAGAGCATCGGGCCAGCGCGCCACGAGGGCGACGCCGCCGGCCACGAGGCAAACCGCGCCGGTCAGCAGGGGCCATCGGGTTGCTGCGCTGAGGTAGCGCAGTGCCCCACCGCGCAGCCCTGACACGATGCTCACCCGCCCGAGTCGGTTGGGTCCCCGGGCACGGGGCTGACGATCGTCTCCGGCGTCCCGGTGAACATCGCGAGCAGGACGGTGACCGCCGCCATCCCGACCAACACGAAGAGGGCCGACCGACTCCGGGCAGTTCGGGCCTCCGGGTCGGCGCGCACGGCGAGAACCGCACCGATCGCGCAGAGCGCGAGGAGGTAGACCAGCCACCATTGCGGTGAGCCGCTGAGCACGATCGAGCGCTGCGGGTCGCCCTCGGTGCCGAAGGGGCCACCCCAGTAGGTCCAGGGAAGTAGGACCCGGACACGGCGGAGCGGTTCGAACAGACCCTGGAACACGATCACGGTCAACACGAGACCGACTGTCGCGAGGACGGGTGCGGCGGCACGTTTTGTCCTCCGGGCCACGGCCACTCCGAGGACCGGCCCGCCCAGGCAACTCACCGCTCCCAGGGCCAGCCACACCGCAGCTACCCACCCGTCCGACATCATCTCCGCGTACCCGCCACGAGGAGTCGACACCGACTGCGCCCGCACCAGCGTCACCAGCACGAAGCCCAGGCCGGCCAGGGCTGGCACGAGGCAGGCGACCAGGTGCCCGACGGTTCGCGACACCTGACCGACCGGTGTCGGGCCAGCTGCCTCTGCGCAGCGGTCCGACGCCCACACCCGATGCGCGCTCACGCTGATGCCGACCATGCCGACCAAGGCGGCCGGGGCGATCATTGCCAGCTCATCGGTCGCCTTGTCGCCGTCGAGGTAGGGGAGGAGCGAGGCGTAGGTGAGCGCCAACCCGAGGAGGAACGCAGGCCGACCCAGGTAGCGTCGAATCTCGATCCGTGCCAGCTGTGCCCACGGCGACCGGACCGGCGCGATCGCGGAGGTCTGGGTGGCGGTCATGCCGCACCTTCCATCGCAGGCGGACCGACGAGGAGCAGGTAGGCGTCCTCGACCGTCGGCGGTGCGGCTTCGGCCCCTGGCGGCGGGGTGCCACCGACGGAGCGCACGCCGCCACCAGGGTCGCGCCAGGTCGCCACCGCGTCGGCGACCGGTCGGTCGCCGAGCCACACCCGATTGCGAGCAGTCGCGACGAACCCGGCGACGTCGCCATCATGGGCAACACGCCCGGCGACGAGCACGATGACGCGGTCGCACACGGCGGCGACGTCCTCGGTCTGGTGGGTTGCCAACAACACGGTTCCGTGGCGGGCTCGTTCAGAAAGCGTGGCCCGGAACCGGGCTCGTTGTTCGGGGTCGAGGCCGGTGGTGGGTTCGTCGAGGATCAACAGGTCCGGGTCGCCGATGAGCGCCTGGGCGAAGGCCAAACGGCGGCGCTGCCCGCCCGACAGCTTGCGCACCTTGATCGTGGGTCGGTCATCCAGCCCCACGACGCTGAGCACCCGCCGCACCTCGGCGTGGCGGGCACCGGTGTCGTCCCACTCCTTGAGTACGGCGATGTAGTCGAGGAATCCGAACGCGGTCATTCCGGCAGGGAACCGGACCTCCTGTGGCAAGAAGCCCAGCCGTCGGCGGATCTCGATCCGCTCGGCCAACGGTCCATCGCTGCGATGCCCGAACACGGTGATCTCACCAGCGTCGGGTCGACTCGCCGTGCTCAACAACCCGATCAGGGTTGTCTTGCCCGCACCGTTGGGGCCGAGCAGCGCCGTGATGCCAGGGGCAAGGTCGAAGCTGACGTCATCGAGGACCGTGGTTGGGCCGTAGCGGCGGGTCGCGTGCGAGACATGAATGGTGGTGGGCACGGGTCCTCCTTCAGGGTCCGCCGAACACGGGCCGGGTTGGGTCGTTCGAAAGCCGGTGGTGGATGACCAGCGCGGCAGCGGCCGCGATCGCCGCGGCAACGAGTTGTGTTGGAGCGGTAGCGATCGCCCACGGCGTGTCGCGCACCTGCCAGGTGACCACGACAGCGGTCCACCCCATCGCGACGGCTGCGGCGGGGCGCACCGGGTCGTGCCAGCTCGCCGCGGCGACGACGCACAACGTGCAACCCAACGCCGGGAGAAGCCAGCTCACCGCCGCCCATGGGTGCTGCAGGACCGCCACGCCGGCGGCGACTGAGATCGGCACGGCGGTGACCACCACGTACGCCGTGCGCCACAACAACAGGCGCGCCGGCGAGTACGGGGCTGCCCGCTCGAGCATGTCGATGCCATGCGGCACCAGCCGATAGATAGCTGCGACGCCAAGGGCGGGAAGTAGCGGAGCCACGACCAGAAACGCGGTGTGGGCCGAGTCGACGGGACCGAGAACCGCCGTCACCGCGGTGACTGCGAGCACCAGCGTGGTGGCGATCGTCCATTGGCGGCTCTGAGCGGCGACGACACGTGTCACCACCACGTCCGACATTGACAACCCGAGCCGGAGCAACGCCCGATCTGCGCGCCCGACCTTCGGAGTGGAGACTGCGGACTCGACCCGCGTCCACAAGCGGTCGAGGTCGAGAGCGGGTGAACGCTGGTCGCCGACCACGCGGGTGCCCAGGATGTCGCGGCACTCCTGGCACCTGGCCGCGTGCGCTTCGACCGACGCCCGCTGTACGGCATCGAGTCTGCGTTCGCCGTAGGCGGTCACGACGGCATCGTCCACGTGCCAGGCGCTCACCGGAGATCTCCCAGGTGCAAGGTCGTGCCGGCGAGTTCGGTGCGCAGGACACTCTTGGCCTTGCGCATCCGCCCCTTCACGGTTCCCTCCGGGACACCGAGCATCCGACCTGTCTCCTTCGCCGTCAGACCGTCGAAGACCATCGCTTGGACCACCTCCATCAGCTCGGGCGACAGCGACGCCAACACGACGCCCGCTTCGCCGAGGTCGATCGACTCCAGAACCCGTTCCTCCGTACTCGGCGCGGCAGCTCGCTCCCGGAACGGAGCAGGTCGGGCCTGACGTCCGGCCCGGCGCAGGTGGGTGACGAGCTGGCGCACACCGATTCCCCAGATCCACGCACCGACATCGCCGTCGGCGCGCCACCGCGCGGCACCGCGCCACACCGCCAAGAACGTGTCCTGAACAGCGTCTGCAATCAGGGCATCGTCCCAACAGCGGGCGCGAAGGCGGGCGACCAACCACGGAGCGTGTCGGTCATAGAGCACCCGGAGCGCAGCGGCATCACCACCAGCGACTGCAGCGACGAGGGCCACGTCGTCGCGCTGGTCTCCGGAACTCCCGGACACGCTCATCGTCGTCTCCCCGATTGGCTCATCGTTTCACTGTCGTTCGAACGCAGCGTTTCAGATCATGGCGTGTTCGCTGGGTGTTGTCGTGCCCGCTTCGAGGCTTTGATTAAGGCGTGATCGTGGGCCGCCTCGCCGATCTCCTGAGTGAACCGGTGATCCTCGCGGACGAGGTCGGGGGCGGGTTGAACCGGCTGCCAAGGCGCCGTGCCCCGTCACCGATCCGGGGACCAAACCCTTTGGCCTTGTTCCGGTAGGCGACAACAGAGAGCGAGGCAGCCGGCGCACGATCGGCCGCCCGAGGATCGAGCGACGCCGTGTCAGATGGTCACGCCCTCCGCCAACGCAAGCAGCAGGTCGACGACGTGCTGGTACTGCCCGGTTGGGATGGGATCGAGGGGCTTTTCGTAGCCGACGGCGCGGAGTTCGAGCAGGCGTTCCTCGGCGTGACGCCGTGGGGTCTTCGTCGCTTATATGTCATGTTGGACATCGAGTCCCCTCGACGGGTCTCCGGAAACTCATTTCAGATGGCCCGCGTGAGAGCGGCGAGTTGCGGGTCTGATGATCTGCAAATCCTCAAGTCGGCGATCAAAGATCCTCAAGCGATCGGCCTGCCGAGCGTTGGGGTCTGGCGAACCCTGGAGTGAACACAGTCAGCTCCGTTTGAGAATCAGGCGACCTGTAGTGGTGTGATTGCTGCGACGAGTTCGCCCAGCGTTCGGCGCTGCACGCGCAGCTCGTAGTGCGTTTGCAGGTTCATCCAGAATTCCTCGAAGGTCCCGAAGTATCGGGCGAGGCGGATCGCCGTGTCTACGGTGATACCGCGTTACCGTGCACGATTTCGTTGATTCGTCGCGGAGGAACGCCGATCGACACCGCCAGCTTGTGCTGGGTGATCCCGAAGCCTTCGATGAAATCCTCCAAGAGGATCTCGCCGGGGTGGATCGGCTCGATCGAATCGCGTTCAGTGGTAGTCGACGAGTTCGACATGTTCGGCACCTCCGTCTCTCCAAACAAAGCAAATGCGCCACTGCGCGTTCACGCGGATGCTGTGCTGGCCGCGACGATCCCCAACGAGCTGTTCCAAGCGATTCCCTGGAGGGATGCGCAGATCGTGGAGGTCCGCGGCCGCTGAACGGCTCCACATCTCCACGAGCGTTGTGACCACCGAGCGGGGCGTGTAGAACGCCCCGGCGTCCTTACCGGTTTCCTTGCCGGCGAACTGGCCTAGGAAGTATTCGTACACCCGGCCCAACACGTCGTCGCTGCCGTGGTCGTCGGACTCGCCGAACCCGATCGACCCGATGAGGTCGACGAGCTGTCCCAGGCGGCCCTTGTCGAGGCCTTCGCGTGCGTAGTTGCGGGGGAGCACGCCGCGGATTTTGGGGTTCTCCTTCTCGATGAGGTCCATGGCCCGGTCGATCGTCTCGCCGACTTCGCTCTGTTTGGTGGAGGCCTGGATGACCTCCCACCGGGCTTCGGCTGGAACTCAAAAGATGTTGTGGCTGGCGTACTCGTCGCGGTCGTCGACGAACTCGCCGTGACGGCTGGAACGCCCTCAGTGGCGAGTTCCCCGACGATGGCCGCGCGGCGTTCGTTGAATCGGTCCGAGATGTACTTGAGGAACACGAGCCCCAACACGACGTGTTTGTACTCGCTCGGTTCCTGGTTGCCGCGTAGGGCATCGGCGGCGTCCCAGAGCTTTTGTTCCAGCGTTCGGTTGTCGGCCTTCGCGCCGGACTTCTTCGCCACCGGTGCTCCCTGTCCTCGTCACGTGGCGGACCATGCTCCACCCCTCGACCCCGCTGAAGCCTACCGGTGTGGGTTTCGGTGTCGGCGGTCCCTCGTAGCGTCTCGCTGCGGACAGCGAACTCGGAGATGGCGTCGCAACCCGGAACGGGCGTTCACGGGGAAATCGGGCGAGGTTGTCCACATCGCACGCCCGGAGCCGCCTTGCTGGCCGGGAGCGCCCTACTGAAAGCCCCCTTTCATTCGGACCTCCCTAACTAAAGCAAAACACCGATTGCTTTAGTTAGGCTGAGTTCCGGAAGACGAGTCAGCGAAGGAGACGCATAAGGAACCAAGACCGATGTCGGCGAACTGCTCCGGTTCGAAGCCGGGCAGGTCCTTCCCGACGCAGCTGTCAGCGACGCTACTGACGTGAGCAACTACATCGTCGCCATGGAACACGGACTTGCTCGGGTACGTGAGGGGTTCCCCATCTCGATTCGGCTGTTCCGAGAGATGCACGCACGGCTGCTCGATGGAGCACGGGGTCAGCATCGAAGGCCCGGCGAGATTCGAAGGAGTCCGGTGTGGCTTGGCGGAAGCACCCTCGATGATGCCGTTTTCGTCCCGCCACCAGCGGAGCAGATGAACCGCGCGCTCAACGATCTCGAACGTTTCCTCCACGAGACCGAACTTCCACTCCTCGTCCAACTCGCCATCGCGCATTACCAGTGCGAGGTCATCCACCCGTTCCTCGATGGCAACGGGCGTATCGGCCGGCTCATGATCCCACTGATGCTCGTGCTGCGCGGCGCCTTGCCCCAACCGTTGCTCTACCTCTCCGCGTTTTTCGAGCAGCATCGCAGCGAGTACTACGACCACCTACTCTTCACCAGCCAGCAGGGCGACCTCATGGCATGGATCGCATTCTTCCTCCGCGGCGTCCGCCAACAGTCCCGTGATTCCGAGGAACGGACCGTACGCCTGGTGGAACTCCAGCACCAGTTCCGGAGCGAGTTGCTCGCCGAGGGTCGACCGAACTCGGTGGTTCGACTCGCCGAACAACTCTTCGCCACGCCGCTCGTTACCGCATCCGCTGTTGAACGCTCGATCGAGGTGACCAGACCGACCGCGCAGGCAGCCATCGATTTGCTCGTCGAGCGCGGTGACCTCGCCGAGATTACGGGTCGTTCCCGAGGGCGGATTTACGAAGCTCACGCCATCTACGAGGCGGTGTACGGCCCCGTTTCAGACGAGGTTTCGGCGGTCGATCCATAGGTGCTGAAATCGCTGCGGAGTTCTCTCACGCGGGAGATCTGTGAACTCGACGCTCAACGGGTGTCAGCGGTCCGTCGTAGCGTCTCGCCATGAACTCTGTTCCGCTGGCGCGGATCTTCGGGTTGGAGCCCTCTCAGAACATCGAGCACGTCGTGGCGTGCAACGCGAGGCCGCTATGCCCGAGGTTCCTCAGGTTCCACCGTCCATCTACATCGCGTCCCTTGCCGACTACAACGCCGGCCGTCTTCATGGTTGCTGGATTGACGCTCGAATGTCGGTAGAGGAGATGCAGCGGCTGGTTGCCGAGTTGCTCGACAGTTCGATCGGCCCAGCCGCCGAAGAATGGGCGATCCACGATTACGAAGGCTTCGGCGACGCGACGATCGACACGCACGATTCGCTGGAGGAGGTCCACGAACTGGCTGTTCGGCTTCAACGAGACGCCAGCGCGGCGAACCAAGCGAGCACGACCGATGGGTTCGACATGCCCGGACCCATTGGACAGGGGTCACGCGGAGCCACGCCGCCGGTTCTGGCCCGCTCGCGACGAAGGCCCAGGCGTTCCGGAAACCGGGACTTACCTGGACCTTCGCTAGAGAGCGGGTGACGAGAATCGAACTCGCGTATTCAGCTTGGGAAGCTGATGTTCTACCATTGAACTACACCCGCAAGTGCGTCGAGATCGTAGCAGGATGTGCGGCAGATTCGCCTCCCGCTAGCGTGCAGGCCGATGATTCTCTCCGACCGCACCATCCGTGAGGCCATCTCCTCGGGCCGCATCGTCATCGAGCCGTTCAACGACCGGATGATTCAGCCATCGTCGGTCGACCTCACCCTCGATCACCGATTTTTGGTGTTTCGCAATCACCAGCGGGGGATCATCGATGTCAAGGAGGATCTCAGCGATCTCACCGAGATGGTCACCATCGATCCGGATGGGGTGTTCATCTTGCACCCTGGTGAGTTCGTCCTCGGATCCACCGCCGAGCGCATGGCGTTGCCGAACGACCTCGTCGGCCGGATCGAGGGCAAGAGCAGCCTTGGCCGTCTCGGTCTGCTCATTCACACCACAGCGGGCTTCGTCGACGCGGGGTTCGATGGGGCGATCACGCTTGAGTTCGCGAACGTCGCGTCGATGCCGATCACGCTGTACCCGGGTATGAAGATCGGCCAGATCAGCTTCCTGCAGATGACCACCGAGGCCGACACGCCGTACGGCTCGGCATCGCTCGGTTCGAAGTACAGCGGTCAGATGGGTCCGACTGCGTCGCAGTACTGGAAGAACTTCGAGCGCGATTGACCGCCACAAGCCTGTTCTCCGATAACCAGTGGTCGTGATCACGACCACTGGTTATCGGGAAACAGGCCGGGCGGGAGAACAGGCTTGCGGCGGGGTCAGTTGAACTGAACGGCGGGCTGGTTGGCGTCATCGCCGACGCCGGCACCCAACCCGGGGCGTACCTCGTCGAGCTGCTTGACCCGCCACGCTCCGCGCTCCTCACCGGTGCGGCTGATCGCCGCGGCAAGTTCCTCAAGCAACGTCTCGCCCCGGTAGGGCCGTCGCACGATCGCATCGGCTCCGGATTGCCAGGCGAACGCGATGTGCGTGCCGGAATCCATGATGAGCACGACCCGCACCTGGTGGACCTTGGCCTCCGGTGCGTGTCGGATGGCATCGAGCAGCTTGAGCGCCGCACTCGTGCCACCGGCCGAGAACGATGCCACCACCGCGGTGATCGGCACCTGCTCGGTGGTCAGGGTCTGAAGCGCAACCTGGTCGTCGCCGACCGTTGCCACCTCGTAGCCGGAACGGCGCAGGAGCTTGGCAACAAGCCTGGCCGCATCCGGGTGATCGTCGACGACCAGCACCCGCGAGGGTGTGTCAGATCGCTTGGTCTTTTCAGTTTTCAGCCGTTTCAGCATGAGGGACACTCACCGCTTCTGCACGTTCAAGTGCATCGATCAGATGCATGGCAAGGTCTGCCACCTTTATCTGATCGTCATCAACGCCCTCGGCTTTAACTCCATCGTCGATCATTACGTAACAAAACGGGCAGGCGGTGGCGATTCGTGAGGCGCCGGTGGCCAAAAGCTCCTGGCTGCGCTCGACGTTGATCATCTTGCCGACGTTCTCTTCCATGAACATCCGCGCCCCGCCGGCGCCACAGCACATGCCCTTGGTGCCGTTGCGGTTGGCTTCGACGATCTCGATGCCCTTGAGCGAGCCCAACACGTTGCGGGGGGCGGTGTAGACGTCGTTGTGGCGCCCGAGATAGCAGCTGTCGTGGTAGACGATGCGTTCGTCGAGGCGGGCATCGGTCATGTCGAGCTGTCCCGTTTCGATGAGCTGCTCGAGGAACTGAGAGTGGTGGATGACCTCGTAGTTGCCGCCGAGTTGGGGGTACTCGTTGGCCAGCGTGTTGAAGCAGTGAGGGCACTGGGTGATGATCTTCTTCACCCCCATCGAGTCGAGGGTTTCGATGTTCTGCATGGCGAGCATCTGGAAGATGTACTCGTTGCCCGAGCGTCGAGCTGGGTCGCCCGTGCAGTTCTCGGCCGGTCCGAGGATGGAGAACGAGACGTCGGCGCGGCGCATGAGCTTCGCCATCGCCTGGGTGACCTTCTTGTTCTTGTCGTCGAACGAACCCGCGCAGCCGACCCAGTAGAGGTAGTCGCTCTCGAGCGGTTGGCCGCCGTCGAGGATGTCGATGCCCTCGAAGCCCTTGGCCCAGTCGCCGCGCTCGGTTTGGCTCATGCCCCACGGGTTCGCAGAGTTCTCCATGTTGCGGTACGCGCCGCCGAGCTCGGTCGGGAAGTTCGACTCCATCAGCGACAGGTAGCGGCGCATGTCGAGGATCTTGTCGAGAATCTCGATGTTGACCGGACAGATCTCGTCGCAGGCCTTGCAGCTCGTGCAGGCCCAGATCTCCTCGGCCGAGATGCGTTCGAACAGCGAGTTCGCCTCGACCTTGATCTCCGCCACGGTGCCGAGCGGGGGCGTGACGACCGGGTTACCGGTGGCGGCCATGACCTCACCGGTCTTCAACACGATCTCGCGGGGATCGAGGGGCTTGCCCGTCGCATGCGCGGGACACACCGAGGTGCAGCGGCCACACATCGTGCAGCTATCGGTGTCGAGGAGTTGCTTCCACGTGAAGTCCTCGACGACCGAGGCGCCGAAGTTCTCCAGTTCTGTCTCCATGAGGTTCGGCATGGCCTTCATGGCGCCCTTGGGACGGTCGCGCTCGCTGAGATACATGTTGATCGGCGAGGTGAAGATGTGGCGCAGCATCGTCGAGGGCAACATGATGACGAAGGCGATGAAGCTGAAGATGTGCGCGGCCCAGAACCACTGATGGGCCCCGTGCGCCCACGACACGTCCTCGAAGAGCGTGGCGATCGGATAGCCGACGAAGGCCCACTTCTCGTAGTTGGGCATGCCCTGGGAGACGATGCGGAAGACCTCGGCGCCGAAACCGGTCACGCCGATGGCGAGCATCGTCGCGAGGATGAGCGCGTGCTCGGGCTTCGACTTGATCCGAATGCGGTAGGGGCGCTGCACGTAGCGGCGGATGATCGCCCAGATGACACCGACGGTGAAGGCGAGGCCCGCCAGATCGGCGACGAACGCGTACGCCTTGTAGGTGCCGCCGTGCAGGAACTTCAGCCCGACGGGCGCCTGCAGGTTGATCTCGCCGATCGTGGTAATGGCCAACAAGATGAGGAAGCCGAAATAGATCAGCGAGTGCATGATGCCGGCCGCGGGGTCGCGCAGCAGCGTCTGCATGTAGAGCCCGGCGCGTACCTTCTCGGCGCGCTTCTTGACGTTCTTGGTGGTCGTCTTGCGAGACTCGGGTGCGCCGCGCTCCCAGTTGCGCATCCGGTTCGAGAAACTGATGGCGCCGTACACGATCGAGATGATCGTGATGAGGTAGAAGCCGATGACGAACGCCTTGGGGACGTTGAAGAAGAACTCGCGGGTCTGGCTCTTCTCCTCGAGGTATTGGTGTTGCCACTCCTCGGCCCACAGCTTTTCGGCCGCGAAGCTCAACGCGGTGATCGCAGCGAGGCCGAAGCCGATGATGAGCGCGATGTGGCGGGGCCGGAAGCGCTTCTCGGCTGCGGTGTCGGTGGTTCCAGACGCAGTCATACCGGCCAAGGTACTCGGTGGAACCTCAGTAACCGAAAACGATCGGCCTCGACAATGTGATAGGGCCGCCTAACCGCGGCTCCGTGATCCGGGGGGCCGGCGACGGGCGCGGGTCAGCCCCCCGGCGGGTGTTCGAGATCTCTGATGATGCCGGCGAGCGTCGCCATGATCTTGCGAGCAATGCCCGGCTGTTCGTCGAGCAGGCCCATGAACGCAGGTCGATGGATCACCAGCAGACGCATCGGGGTGGCTGCATCGACGTTGGCCGTTCGGGTGCCGCCGTCGAGGAGCGCGAGCTCGCCGAAGTGGTCACCGACCGAGAGTTCGGCGATGGCTCGGTTGTCGAGCACCACCGTGGCGGTTCCCTCCAGGATCACGAACGCCTCCCGGGCCGAATCGCCCTGTTCGACGATGCGGTGACCCTCGGCGATGTCGACCTCGTCGCTGAGGCGGGCGACCTGTTCGAGTTCCTTGTCGGAACACCCGTGGAAAAGTCGGATGTTCCGAAGCGGTTCGAGGTAATCGAAACGTGACACGCCCGTCAGCTTAGCTCATGGGTCTCGGCGAGCTATCTAAAATGCAGATAGTTTCCATCTCTTGGGTTGACAGGATCGTGGGGCGTGGGCATACTGAGTTCCAGGTCAGCGCAGCGATTCGAAAAGCCGAAAAGGGGGTTGGGTTGAAGCGCTGATGATCGGAAACTGCCACGTTCGTCGACACCTCCCGCGAACCTTCGGATGATTGATCTGTTGAGACCCACGACGTCTCCGGAACACTCACCGGGTTCGCTCGCAAGCCGGGCCGACGGACGTGGCAGTTTCTATCTCTGCGTTCGAACTCAGCGAGCGGTGACTTCGTAGACGTCCACGTGCGTTCCGGACGCGAGCGGTCGAAGCGTCACGAGATCGCCGAGTTCGTCGAGGGTCACTAGGTGACCGTAGGTCGGGTCGAGGGAGATCCATACCAGGCAGTAGCGGGTTCCGGCCTCGGTTCCGGCGATCAGTTGATCGAGGTCGTCGACGACGTCGTTCGACTCGAGGCCCGTATGTCGCCACGACCATCTGGCGTCGACCCCGGAGCCGTACAGAGCATTGGGGAGGTTCGACACCGTCGGACAGTCAGCGGGAATCGCGTCGAGTGCCGGCGACTCGCGAACCACCTCGAACTCGTCGCGCTCGTAGTTGCCGGGGAACAGCGCCGGGTCGGTCGTGAAGAAGCCGACCATGCCGATGCCGACGACGACATTGAGCACCGCCCAAGCAACAACGCAGTACCGCGCCGCGCGGCTCCACAGGGAGTTCTCGGGCGTGTCCGGCAACGCCAGCAAGCGATCGGCGACGACCAGGGCGCAGATGACGAGTGGGAGATAGATCGGATTCAGTAGACGAAAGTCGAGTTGATTGAGCCCGGTCGTCGTGCGCGCATAGAGCATGTACGCGGCGTATACGGCAACGTGGAGGGCGACCAGTCCCACCGGAGAGGCGACGACATCGAGGAGGCCGCGTGCTGAACGAAAGCGCGTGTCGGCGCGAACCGCACGCCACAGCATCGCCACGACGACCGCAGATCCGGCCGCGCCAACGAGGATCCAGAGTCCGCGCCGCTCGCTTTCGATCGCTGGGGACAGGAAGTTCCCGATCGTCGCCGCGGTGTCATAGATGTTGTGGATGAGGCCTCGGGCGCTGGAGTACCGCTCGCCGAGCGTGGTGCCGTCGGCGTCGATGTTTCGGGCAACCCACGCAGCGGGCAACACCGCCGCGGCCACACCGAACCCGATGCCATGGACGACCCGCTTCGACAATGCTGCACGGCGATCAGCCAGGACCCAGAGGCCCACCGTGCCGATATGTACGACTCCGGCGTAGCGGGTCAGGAAACCGGCCCACACCAGGGCTGCAGCCGCGGCGAGCCACACGAATGACCCGGTGTCGCGATAGCGAAACATCACCAGGAACAGTCCCAGTGTGATCGCGGCGAACGCGAAGTCGGTCATGAGGAGATGACCGAAGATCATCGACGACGCGCCGACGGCGGTGACGGCCATGCCGGCGAAGCGAGGCAACTCGTGACGTGTGAGCCGGCTGAGGATTGCATGCATCAACAGCACCACGACCGCCGCGGTGATCATGTTCAACAGCACCGCAGCTTGAACGGTGTCGAGGGGCGTCACCTTTGCGACCGCCGCCATGAGCGCCGGCCATCCGGGAGGCCAGATGGTGAGCGGGCGCTCAAGGAAGTAGCCGAGGCCCTCGCCGGCGAGGAGCGAATCGGCGATCGCCTGATACCCGACCCCGTCGTCGCCGACGGCGATACCTCGGAGGTTGCCGATGAGTACGGCGATCGCACTCATTGCAGCCCACAGTGCTGGACGTCGCCACCACACCACGATCGAATCCTCTCCTCGGTGTCGCTGGGCTCGCGAGGCGCCGCGAGCCGTGCCGCGGTTGCGGCGCTGCTTGCCCGAACGGCCACGCGGAGCGGGGGCCATGTGTCGTGGGGGACAAGTGTACCGACCGGCACGGGTTCGTTCGTAGGATGGTCCTGTGAAGTGTGGGACCTGCGGATCCGAGAATTTCCATGACGCTCGGTTCTGCGCATTCTGCGGTGGACCGTTGCGGGTCCCGGCCGACGAACGTCGCGTCGTCACCGTCGTATTTGCCGACCTGGTCGGGTTCACGACCCTGTCGGAACACCTCGACCCGGAACGGCTGAAGGGCATCGTCGATCACGCGTTTGAACGCCTGGTGCAAGACATCCACGATTTCGGTGGTCGGGTCGACAAGATCATCGGCGACGCCGTCGTGGCGCTGTTCGGCGCTCCGGTTGCACACGAGGACGACGCCGAACGGGCGGTGCGCGCCGCACTTCGCATGCACGAGACGCTCGCTGCCTACTCCGCTGAGGTGGAGGTTGACATACGGATGCGCATCGGTGTGAACACCGGCGAGGTGCTGGTCGGCGCGCTGCGAGCCGGCGGTGACTACACCGCGATGGGTGACGTGGTGAACACCGCATCGCGACTCGAGACCTCGGCCAACCCGGGCGAGGTGCTGGTCGGCCCGGCGACCCACGCGGCGACACTTGCGGTGATCGGCTACGAGTCCCGCGGGTCGTTGATCATCCGTGGGCGTGAGGGTGCGGTCGACGTGTGGGCGGCGAAGGAGGCGCTCGTTCCTCCCGGGCACCGGTCGCGGCGACACATTCCGATCGTCGGCCGGGACGCGGAAGTGACGCTGTTGCGCAACCTCGGCGAGTTGTCCATGCGCAACCGGCGAGCCCAGTCGTTGGTGATCATCGGGGAGGCAGGCGTCGGAAAGACCCGCCTTGTCGAAGAATTGGCGCCGATCATGTTGGGAATCGAGCCGACGACGGTGATGTTCAGCGGTCGCTGCGTTCCCTACGGTGAGTCGAACCCGTGGTGGCCGATCGCGGAGGTTCTGCGCGACGCGTGCTCGGTCGAATTGTCCGATTCGGTCGACGTCGCCCGTTCCAAGTGCACCGCCGCGGTCCGAGAGGTGATGGAGCCCGATGCGGTCGCAGACGTGACGGCGCGCCTGTTGCTTCTGCTGGGATACGACGACCCGTCTCGCTCGCGCGACCCCGATCGACTGGCGGAGTCGACCCGGCAACGCCGCGATCCCGCATCGGGATTTTTGGCCTTCCTCGAAGCGACGTTGCGTGTTCGACCGGTGCTCATGCGGTTGGCCGACCTTCACTGGGCCGAACAGGTGGTGATCGAGTTGGTCGACGAGATGATGGTGCGGATGGCTCGTCGCCCACTCGTGTTCGTCGCGACCGGACGACGGGCGCTGACCGAGCGTTGGTCGCCGGCGACGGGACGTCACAACACACTGGTTCTCAATCTGGGTGCCCTGCCGAGGCAGGCCTCCGAACAGTTGCTCGACTCGATACTGGGTGCCGGCTCGCCCCAGGCCGTGCGCGACATGCTGATCGACCGCAGCGGCGGGAATCCTCTCTATCTCGAGGAGTTGGCGACGCTCATCGGCGGACGAGAGCACGCTTCGGCCACACTCGATCTCGACGAACTCCCCGACACTTTGCGGGGGCTCATCGGGGCGAGAATCGACGACCTCACCGCTGATGAGCAGGGCGTGTTGGCCGACGCCTCGGTATGGGGGCCGGAAGGCCCGGTGGCCGCGCTCCGAGAACTCGGGCAAACGATTCGGGGTCGCGCCGACGTCGACCCGTTGATCGCCACCCTGTCGTTGAAGGACATCCTGGTCGCCGAGTCGGGTGTGTGGAGGTTCCGCAGCGATCTCCTGCGTGAGGTCGCGTACTCGCGGCTGACAAAGAGCGAACGTATGCGTCGACATCGCGGCATTGCCGAGTACATCGGCGAGCGTCGCCCCGGGGTCCCCGACACCGCTGCGGTCGACCTGTTGGCCCGCCACTACGGTGAGGCGGCGCGCCTCACCCTCGAACTCGACCCGACTGCGCCGGATCGCGAACTCATCGCGGCGGCGATCCAGTGGATCGGCGAGGCGGCTCGGCGAGCGGCCGACGGTGACTCCTGGGTTGCGGCGGCGACGCTGAACGAGCAGGGGATCGAACTGGCGGCGGCGGTCGATCGCGCTGCCGACCTACTGAGGTTCACGACGGGGCGAGGCACCGCTCGGTGCGAATTGTGGGACAACGATGGCGCGCAACACGACGCCGCCGCGGCACTCGATCTGGCCGACCGTCTCGGAGATGAGGCCGGACGGGCCGCTGCGGAGTTGCTTCGCGGAGCGGTCGATGCGCGCAGCAACCGCGTCGAGGAGGCACACGTTTGGTTCGACCGGGCCATCGAACGGTTCCGTGACATCGGTGACGAGCGCGGACGGGCCGTCGCCCTTCGCCGAAAAGGGATGGCCTTGCTCGTTGTCGGTAACGCCCGCGAGGCTGAAGGGCCGCTCAACGAGTCGCTGGTTGCGTTTCGCCAGCTTGGCGATCGTCGGGGGCAGGCATGGGCGCTGCAGAATCTGGCGTGGATCGGATTCATCACCGGTCGAACGGCGGTGGCAGAAGACCGGCTCGCCGACGCCTATCAGGTGTTTGCTGAACTTGGAGACCCGACGGGGACCGCATGGTGCGACGGATTGTTGGCGTACGTTCGCTATTACCAGGGGCGCTTTGCCGAGGCGAACACGCTCGCTCGCGACTCGTTCGACGCGGCGAAACGGCGGGGAGATCGCTGGGGTCAGGCGATGTCGCTCGTCGTCGTCGGCGCGACCGATCTGTGGGAAGGCCAGTCCGCTGCGTCGGCCAAGCGCACCGCCGACGCGTTGAAACTGTTCGAACAGATGCACGACATGTCGTGGGTCCGTCAGACCACGGCGCTGCACGCCCGGGCACTCGCTGCGAGCGGTCGGGTGACCGAAAGCCTTGCTGCCCTCGAGCGCCTCGATAGCGGGAGCGAGCATTCGGGGTGGATCGGTCAGCCGCTGATGGTCACCGCCGGTGTGCTCGCAACACTGGTGCATCTCGGCGGAGGCTCGACAGATGGCGACCGACTCTTCGACGACATCCTTTCGGCTGTTGAAGGTGCCGAGAACCCAGCGCCGGTCGAGTTGTACAACGCCGCGATCCTTGCCTCGTTGCAGCGAGGATCGTTGGACAGAGCGATCGAGTTTGCGGCGCTGTGTGAACGCGAGCTAGGCGAATCAGGTCAGGCGCCGAGCGTCGTTCGTAACGGATATGCACTGAGTGCGCCGGCGTTGCTGGCGGCAGTCCGTGGCGAACACGACGCCGTTGCGGCGCTGTTGGCTTCGGACGAACCGGTGACCTATACCGATCGCGCCTTGTTGCATGTGGCGGTGGCGCTGGGTCGCGGCGAGGGTTGGCTCGGCAATCTCGCGTTCGCTGAGTCGGTTGTGCGCGCTACCGACGACGTCGTGTCTCAGGCGACCGTCGCGTTGGCGAAGGCCACGATCGGCCGTGCGGTCGGCCATCTCGATGCGCCTCGTTGGGAGGCGTTGGCCGCCGAGCACTGGGACGCCATCGGGATCGAGCCGTCGGGTTGGACGCGGGTGTTTCTCACAGCGGTCGCGACAATGCCCGCCGCCCCCATGTCGTAATGACACGAAGACGACGGGCATCGGGTGAATCGCTGGTGAGGTGCGAACCTCAGCCCTGGGGCTGGGCGACGTAGCGAAGATAGGGCTTCTCCGCGCGCCAGCCTTCGGGGAACTTCTCCTTGGCGTCGTCATCGCTGACCGTGGAGCCAATGATGACCTCGTCGCCTTGTTTCCAGTCCGCCGGGGTGGCGACCGAGTGCTTCGACGTGAGTTGCAGGGAGTCGATCACCCGCAGGATCTCGTCGAAGTTGCGCCCAGTTGATGCGGGGTAGGTGAGAATGAGCTTCACCTTGTTGTCGCCACCGATGATGTAGACCGACCGGACGGTCAAGGTGTTGTCGGCGTTGGGGTGGATCATGTCGTACAGGTCGGACACCTTGCGGTCGGTGTCGGCGATGATCGGGTAATTCGGACGGGTGCCCTGGGTTTCCTCGATGTCGTCGGCCCAACCGTGGTGGTTGGTGAGCTCGTCGACCGAGAGCCCGATCGCCTTCACGTTGCGCTTGTCGAATTCCGGCTTGAGCCGGGCGACGGTGCCGAGTTCGGTGGTGCAAACCGGTGTGAAGTCCTTCGGGTGGGAGAACAAGATGGCCCAGCTGTCACCCTTCCACTCGCGGAAGTTGATGGTGCCTTCTGTGGTTTCGGCGGTGAAATCCGGGGCCTCGTCGCCAAGTCGAACGGTCATGTAATGCCTCACTTGTTGCTTCGTTTGTGTGGGGATCGGATGATTCCCAATTCCCGACCAAACTAGTCGGGTTTAGCTGGACCGGTCAAAAGATCGACAGGGCAAGGCGGTGTGACGGATGCCGCTGCAAACAATTGCAAGCATTTGCTTGCAGTCGAAGCGGTTGCTTGCTACAGTTAGCACTATCAAGCCTTGAGTCGCACTCCCCCCAGCGGCTCCCTCGGCCGAAAGGAAACATCATGGCTACTCCAGTCCTTGAGAAGATCACCACCGTCCAGACCCAGGTCGTCGACACGATCGCTCTGGTGAAGGAACCCATCACCACCGGCGTGACCACCGTCGTCGACTTCGTCATCGGCAAGGTCCCGAACATTCCGGCCGTGCCCTACGCCGACCAGATTCCGACGCCGAAGGAAGTCATCGACAACCAGTACAAGTTCGCCAAGTCGGTCATCGACGTGAACAAGGACATCGCCCTCTCGCTGGCCAAGGCTGCGGCGCCGATCACCGACAAGGTGCTCGATCGTCACACCCCGGCCGCTCGCAAGGGCACGACCGCTACCGCCGCCAAGAAGTCGGCGTAGGTCCAAAGTCACCGTTCCCTACGGGTGAACGGGCCCGGAGCCACATCCCCCCTGATGGCTCCGGGACGACGCTGACACCCCCCTGTCGGCGCTTGCAATCGCCGCGGCCCCACGAATCCTCCCCCCTTTTCGTGCCGGGACCCCACGGCGACATGCGAAAGTGCGAAGGCCCCGTCCCCCCACGGGGCCTTCGCCGCGTTTTCGAACTCGTCCGGTGCGAACTCGTCCGGTTCGGCCAGCGGTATCAGGCCGGCCTGCCGCCGAACGGCTCCAGCGGGTTGGACAAGGCGGGAACGGGCAAGGTCGGGCCGGGTGCCGTCGTTGAGGTGGTGCTCTGTCGGCGCCACGCAGTGTCGTAACCGACAATCACGTCCTCATAGGTTGCGAGCGCGCCGTCGGGTAGGTGGCCGATGTACCACCCGGGGACACCTTCGAAGTTCGCGGCCTTCGGCAGAATGACGGTCTCGGTCGATGTCGAATCGTTCCAGTCGGGTTCCGGGCGCGACGCACGCCAGGCCTTGAAACGCAACTCGTTGCCCTCGACCGCCGCACACAGCCGTCGGGGGGTATCGACGGAGTCGACGGGGCCGAATCGGCGACGGAGATCCACCGAGGTCAGCAGCGTCGCGGGCACCGCGCCGCGGCGAGCGGTGTCCCAGAGGTGAACGTTGTAGACCCACGTCGCCCCGAACATGATGTTCTTGGTCACGGTGATGGCTCGTACCCGAGCGTCATCGGTGCGGATGCGCAACGCCACCCCTTCCTGGGTGCCACCACCCTCGTGGCGAACGGTGGCGCACGACCACTGGGAGGAACCGGCCATGGCGTTGTTCCACGCGAACACGCTTCGGGCGTTCGACCCCGTCGATCTTGCGTCGGTGGCCTCCACGAGAATCGAACGCTCGTCGACAGCGCGCAGGGTGGTGATCTCACGGTTCGGGCGGGTGATCTCGAACAAGTCGGTCGCTCGATCGGGTTCCGGGAAGCTGGATGCTTCCGACACCTCGCTGCAGCTCACCGCCAGCGTCGACAGGCCCACGAACACCAGGATCGACAACCCGCGCGCGGTGGCCCCCGTGATACCGGATCGCGTCGTGCTCAAACGCCGGAACATGGTCACGTCACCGCCTTGGGAGCCGCCTGTATGGACCGATGAGTTTACGGGGTCGGGCGACAGTCGGCATCGGCAATGTGTGAAAAGCGCCATAACGACGCCAAATCGGATGCTAACTGGAGTGAGCGAAGCTATGGTGAGTGGCGTTGCGAAGCGGACCATCCCCCCGGTTCGCTCGCCCTCTCGGCGCAACTGTCGAGAGTACTGGCCTACGGGCCATCGAACGTTCTCGACCATCTCCCCCCCCTCCGATCGTCGAGAACGAGCGAAAGCGATAGCTGACGCAACGACGAAGGCCCATCCCCCCGGGCCTTCGTCGTGTTTTCGGCCAGGCGCTCAGATGGGGAAGCCGAGCTCGGCGATCTCGATCGACTCGATCGAGTGATCATCCGCCTTGGTCACGATGATCGTGGCCTCTGATCGAGCGGGGGCGATGTGCTTACGAAGATTGACACCGTTGATCTCGTCCCACACGAGCTCGGCAGTCGCTACGGCATCTGAATCGCTCATGTCCACGAACATCGAATAGAAGCTGTCCGGGTTGGATGCCGCCTGGACGCGGAACTTCATGAACCGGTCGACGAACCATGTGGCGACGACTGAAGTGTCGGCGTCGACGTAGATGCGTTCGTCAAGGCACTCCGCGACTCGACGGTCTCCGGCGACCGCACTCGACCCAAACAGGTTCAGCCCTTCGACGATGACGATGTCGGGGTTCTCGATGCGTCCGCGTTCCGCCGACAGGTCGTAGCGAATGTGGTCATACAGCGGAAAGGTCGCTTCGGCGCCGGACCGGATCGTCTCGAGAAAGTCGATGAGCCCCGCGGTGTCGTAGGTGTCGGGGAAGCCCTTGTGAAAGGCCCGTCCGAGCGGTTCGAGCGTCGCGTTGGGGAGGAGGAATCCGTCGGTCGACACGACCTCGACGGTGAGGCGGTATCGAGCTTGAAGTGCGGCTGCGAGCTCGGCGGCCATCGACGATTTCCCGACGGCGACCGAACCTGTCACGCCGACGAGATCGGGGCGGCGGCCGCGTGCCTCGGACCGAGCGGCGACCAGGTCGATGAGCTCCACAACAGGTTCGGTCATCGGCCCGCCCTAATGGTCAGGTGATCTTCGACCACCGCTGAGCGATGTCGTGGGCGATGGCGAGGCTTGCCGTCGCCGCCGGGCTCGGAGCGTTCACAACGTGGACCGACCGAGGGCCATCGGCGAACTCGAAATCGTCGACAAGGGTTCCATCAGGTCGGATGGCCTGGGCGCGGATTCCGGCCTTGCTCTTGATCAGGTCGGCCGCGGTCACCTCGGGAACGAGACCCTGCAGCGCGTGGACGAACGCGGACTTGCTCAACGAGCGGTACATCTCGCCCATGCCGGTCTTCCAGTACTTTTTTGCCAGCACCCAACTGCCTTTATCGAACGCCATCTCCTTGATGTCGTCGAAATCTGCGACGCCCCACGTGTAGCCCTCGCGTGCCAGCGCGATCACGGCGTTGGGGCCCGCATGAATCTCGCCGTCGATCATGCGGGTGAAATGTACTCCGAGGAAGGGAAAGCGTGGGTCGGGAACCGGATAGATGAGGTGTCGGACGAGACTGCGCGACTGCGGGGTGAGTTCGTAGTACTCGCCGCGGAACGGCATGATCCGGGCTCGGGTATCGCGTCCGGCGAGCTGGGCGACCTTGTCGGATTGCAGGCCCGAACAGTTGATCATCGTCCGAGCGGTGACGACGCGGCTGTCGGTGCGCACCGTCACCTGGTCGGCGGACTCGGTGATGGCGGTCGCAGGGGTGTCGAAGAGCACCTCGCCTCCGGCGGCCCGGATCTCCTCGACCAGCGCGTTACACATCGCCTTGTAGTCGGTGATGCCAGCTTCGGGCACCAGCAGCGCCGAGAGCCCTTCGCAGTGAGGTTCGCGTTCGCGAAGCTGGGCGCGGGTCATCGTCGAGATGTTCAGGCCGTGTTCCAGGCCCCGCTGGTGGAGCGCGTCGAGCTTGTCGAGTTGGTCGGTCGCGGTGGCCACGATCACTTTGCCGCACACGTCGACCGGAATGGAGTGCTCGTCAAGGAATGCGAACAGCAACTCGCGGCCGCTCTTGACCATGGCGGCCTTGTTCGAACCCGGCGGGTAGTAGATGCCCGAGTGGATCACGCCCGAGTTTCGGCCGGTCTGATGCGCGGCAGCCTTGGATTCCTTTTCGATGACCGTGACCCGCGTGTCCGGGCGAAGCTGTTGAACGGCGCGGGCGGAGGCCAGGCCGACGATGCCGGCGCCGATGACGACGAGGTCGAGGTCCGTGGACGTGGCGGTCATGGTGGGGAATACTCCGGATGGGAAGGCGGGGAACTGAGCGGCTTTCACGCTAGCGGTGGTTGGGAAAACCGCGACGTTGTGTGACCGAAGCGATGCGGGGACCCCGCGTTACACGTCGAGCGCTTCGAGGTCGATGAGTGAGCTGTTCTCGAGCAGGAACTGGCGGCGACGGGCGACGTCGGAACCCATGAGGGTGTCGAACACTTCGGCAACGCGCAGCGCCTCGGCGGCATCGTCCATCGTGATGCGCCGTAGGATGCGCGTTTCGACGTCGAGGCAGGACTCGGCGAGTTCCTCCACGTCCATCTCGCCGAGCCCCTTGAAGCGCACCCATTGCAGGTTCTCGGCGCGACGGTTGCCCTTGCAGAGTTCCGCGGTGAGCGCGTCCTTCTCGTCGTCGGAGTAGGCGTGGTATTTCTGGTCGCCGACCTTGACGGTGTACAGCGGCGGCTGAGCGGCGAACACCCGGCCGTCCTCGAGCATCGGACGCATGTAGTGATAGATCAGCGTCAACAACAGACAGCGGATGTGGCTGCCGTCGACGTCGGCATCGCACAGGATGATGATGCGGCCGTAGCGGGCATCGTCGATATTGAATTCGCGACCCGAACCCGCGCCGATCGCGGTGATGAGCGCCTGAGCCTCGGCATTTTCGATGACCTGCTTGAGCGTCGACTTTCCGGCGTTGACCACTTTGCCGCGCAATGGCAGCACGGCCATGTACTCGGAGTTGCGGCCAGCCTTGGCCGGCCCGGCGGCCGAGTCGCCCTCGACGATGAGGAGTTCTGAGCCGATGCCGTGGGTGCGGCAATCGGCGAGCTTGTCGGGCATGCCGGTCGAGGAGAGGTTGGCGGCCTTGCGCTTGGCGTCGAGGTTCTGTTTCGTCGCCACGCGGTTGAGTACGGCCTGCGCGATCTTGTCGCGCACGGCGTTGACGTGGGTCTTTCGCCCGCCGCTCTCGATCCAGTTGGTGAACCCGTCTTTGACGGCCTCATAGACGATCGACTGCACGGGCGGGGTGCCGAGTTCGCCTTTGGTCTGACCTTTGAACTGGGGCTCGGGAAAGGTGACCTTCACCGCGGCGACCAGACCTTCTTGGACGTCGGTCTTCTCGGCGCGGTCCTTGCCTTGTTTCGCCAGCTTCGCGAGCTTCTTGGTGGTCGCCAGCAACACGTCGTTCGCGACCTTGTTCATCGCCCGCTCGAACCCGGCCACGTGGGTGCCGCCTTCCGCCGTGGGGATCGTGTTGACGAAGCTGACGAGCTTGGTCTCGTAGCCCTTCACCCAGCGAAAGGCGATGTCGACCTGGCACGGCCGCGTCACCTCGGTCATCTTGCCCTCGACCGGCACCTTCTCGGTGAACGTGCTGGTGCCGAAGATGGTGACGATCTCGGAGACGGCTTCGCCGATGCTCAGCAACTCCACGAAGTCGGCCAAGCCGCCCTTGGCGATGAACTCCTCCGGTTCGCGCGGCTCGCTGCCGCGCTTGTCGATGAGACGTACCTTGAGTCCGGGCACGAGGAAACACACTTGGGCGACGTGTTCGCGCACGAGTTCGTATTCGATCGTGAGGCCCGGGTCGAAGACCTCGAAATCGGGCCAGAAACGAACCCGCGTGCCGGTGCGTTTGGCGGGGATCTTCTTGACCTGCTCGAGCTTCGAGGTGGCCTTGAACCCGCCATTCGGTCCGAAATGTCCTGGCTTGCGGTCCTTGAATCCGAGCCGTTGGGTGAGTCCGTCACGGTCGACTTCGACGGTGACCTTCGTGGACAGCGCGTTGACGACCGAGGCGCCGACGCCGTGCAGACCCCCGGACGCGGCGTACGCGCCGGCCCCGAACTTTCCACCGGCGTGAAGCTCGGTGAAGACGTATTCGAGCGCGGTGCGCTTGCCGTCCTTGAGCCCGGTGGGGATACCTCGCCCATTGTCGGAGACCTCGACGGAGCGGTCCTTGTGCAGGGTGACTTCTATGAGGTTGCAATGGCCGGCAGCGGCCTCATCGACGGCATTGTCGACGATTTCCCAGACGAGGTGATGCAGGCCTTCGGGTCCGGTGCCGCCGATGTACATGCCGGGGCGCTTACGCACCGCGTCGAGCCCTTCGAGGACTTGGATGGAGTGTTCGTCGTATGCCTGGGGGGAGGTATCGGCCATGAGAAGTCAGTTCTGAGGGTTGGTCGAGTGAAGGTGGGCGATGTGTCGAGGACGGGTCACCATCGCCCGAACCCGACGTCGAGGATGCGACGCGAAACCGGTCGACTGATGAGGTCGCGGGCGCTCGGAGCGATGGTCAATGATTCGGGGTTGGGGTCGGGTTTTGAGGGGTTGTCCTCGGTGCCGACGATCACGCTGAGGCCGGCGGCGTCGGGACCGACGTAGGCGAAGTCGACCCTGCGCTCGTCGCGGAACTTCGTGAGGCGCACCCCGGCGGTGCCTCGCCCCTTGAGCGGAACCTCCGCAGCGTCGGTCACCTTGGCGGTCATGGCGTCGGTGTGCGTCAACACGATCGCGTCCGACCCGACGACCGCGGCGGCGATGACGGCGGCACCCTCGGAGAGCTTCATCCCTGCGACGCCGCCGGCACCACGGCCTTGTACCGTCACTGTCGATGCCGAAATCCGAAGGGCTTGGGCATTCGAGCTGACCAGCACGACCTCGGCGTCATCCGGTGCGGGAAACATGGCGACGACGGTGTCGCCGCTCTTGAGGTTCACGATCGTGCGCGTGCTGGCGGTGGAGGTGATCTCCTTGGCCGCGATGCGCTTCACGACGCCATTGGCGGTCACGATCATCCAGGGGTCGGAACTCGGCGTCGGCTCGTCGTTGCCCGCAAGGTCGTCGCCGGTGGCCGTTGCCGCGCTCGGTGCGGGCCCGGCCACCAGCCCGACGATGGACTCGCCCTTTTGGGTGGTGAAGGCTTCGGATTGAGTCACCCCGCGCGACCGGCCGGTGATTTCGGGGATCGCCGCGGCGGGTGACACCAGGACCCGACCCGTGTTCGTGATGCTGATCACCTTGCCGGTCGTTCGGGTTTCGACCCGTGTTCGCAGGACGTCGTGGCGGCCGAACGTCGACTGCTTCGGACCCCCAGCCGGTTCGCGGCCGACGATGCCGGAGGCCGACAGGGTGATTCGGCACGGCTCATCGACGAGACCCTCGGGGGCTTCGATCATCGACTCGATCGAGACGTCGTCGATCTGGTCGGGGCGGATGATGCGGCTGCGGCGCGGGGCCCCGTAGCGCTCGACCATCTCCTCGAGTTCCTTCAACACGATGGTTCGCTGGCGCTGCTCTGAGGCGAGGATCTTTTCGTACTCGGCGATCTGGTCGCGCAACGCCGCAACCTCTTCTTCGAGCTTGAGCTTCTCGAGGGCCGTGAGGCGCCGAAGCTGCATGTCGAGGATGTGGTTGGCCTGGATCTCGCTGAGGGAAAGCTCCTGTTGGAGCCGCGCCCGGGCCTCGGGTACGTCCTGGCTCGAGCGGATGATCGAAATGACCAGGTCGATGGCGTCGAGCGCGATGAGGAGACCCTCGAGGATGTGCAGCCGGTCCTGTGCCTTCTGCAGCCGGTGGGCGGTGCGTCGGCGAACGACGTCGAGGCGATGCTCGGCGTAGTAGTTGCACAGGTCCCAGATCCCGACCGTGGTGGGGACGCCGTTGACCAACACGACGTTGTTGATGCCGAAGCTCTCCTCCATCGGGGTGAGCTTGTAGAGCTCGGTCAGCACGGCCTTGGCGTTGACCCCCGGCTTGCATTCGATGGTGATGTTCATCCCCGTACGGCGGTCCTGGAGGTTCTTGACCGCCGAGACGCCGTTGAGCTTGCCGGCGTTGACGAGGTCCTGGATGCGTCCGACGATGCGCTCGGGGCCGACCATGTAGGGCAATTCGGTGACGACGATGCCTTGGCGCGACTTGGTGAGGTTCACGATCTCGGCGGTGGCTCGCATGCGAAACGATCCGCGTCCGGTCGCATAGGCCTCGGCGATCGAGTCGTCGATGATGATGCCCCCCGAGGGGAGGTCCGGTCCGGGCAGAACCGCCATGAGATCTTCGACGGTCGGTTTGGGTCGACGTTGGGTCATGACCAACTTGATCGCCTCGTACACCTCGCTGAGGTTGTGTGGCGCCATGTTCGTCGCCATGCCGACCGCGATGCCCGTGGTGCCGTTGACCAACAGGTTGGGCAGCCGCGCCGGCATGTAGATGGGTTCGTCGCGCTCCCCGTCGAAGGTGGGGCGGAACTCGACCGTGTCCTCATCGATTTCGTCGAGCATCTCCATCGCGGCTGGGGATAGCCGGCACTCGGTGTAGCGGTACGCGGCAGGCGGATCGTCGAGGGTGCCGAAGTTGCCGTGGGGGTCGACGAGGCGGATATTGCGGCTGAAGTCCTGCCCCATGCGGGTGAGTGCGTCGTAGATCGACCCGTCCCCATGGGGGTGGTACTTGCCCATCGTGTCGCCGACGACACCGGCGCACTTGCGGTGGGGCCGGTCGGGGCGCAGGCCCATCGACTGCATGGAGTACAGGATGCGGCGTTGCACCGGCTTGAGCCCGTCGCGAACATCGGGGATGGCGCGGGAGGTGATCACCGACAGGGAATAGGCGAGGAAGCTCTCGCTCATCTCCTGTTGGACGGGTATCTCGACGATTTCGCGTGCGAAGTTCGACTCGAACAGATCGCCTTGAGGGGGCATGAAGGTCTCCAGCTGATGGGGGGCACCACAACGGGTGCGTGTTGGGGCCTCGCGGGGGCGAAGGCAGCACCGCCTGCGACGCGGGCAGAACGCACGTTCGTCGACGAGTCTAGAGGCTCTCGCGGAACCGCTCGCGGACAGCGGCCGGTCGATCTACGCCGCAGGCTCGTCGAACCGAAGCGAGGGTAGCCTGTGCCGGTGGGCGGGGATCGGTCGGCGAACCATGGGCACGGCGAGGCTACGGGGCCGCCGGAGCAGCGAGGTGAAATCGGTCGTCGTCCGCGCCGGCCGGAACGCCGAGTGATCGGATGCGCCGTGGTGGTCGTGCTGGCCGGCATCATCGCGAGCATCGTGTGGCGGAACGCTCCGGGTTCGGCGGCCGATGCGGACGTTGCGCTGGGCGCCCCGGGTTTGAGGACGGTTCCGAGTCCTCGGGCGGAGCCGCTGTCGGACGAGGAGCCCGTGCCTGGGGAGGTTGCTGTCGATCCGGGGCCGGGGGCGGTGCATCCCAGCGTCGCGGCCCCGCTTGACGATGCCGGCTTCGCCCACGTGAGGACGGTCGACCCGAGCCGTCCGGTGAGCGGCACCAACTTTCACTCGTTGAGCGAGGCGGTTGCCGCGCTGACCCCGCAACGGGGGGTGCCGAGGGACGACTCGAAACTCATCCGCGTGTGGGAGCATGCCGACGGCTATCGGGAGGGCGAGATCGCGATCGAGGTGAGCAACCTGACGATCGCGAACGCTCCCGCGAATTCACCGCGGTTCGTCGGCACACAGCGACTGTCGCTGGCGAAGCTCGACGCCACGACGTGGGTGGGGCACGGCGCGGAGGTGGATGCCGTCGACGCCATGTGCTTTGTCGACCGGCACCCGGCATCGTTCGACCAGGACGTGTTCACGACGGTGGTCGGCCAGACCCTGTGGCATCCGGCGCTCGACCCACATCAGCTTTTCGTCGGCGATACGGCCTACACCCGAACGCTGGGAAATCTGCGAGAGCATCATGGGCCAGCCGGTGGCACCTACACCGTCGAATCCCCGGGCACGGTCACGGTTGCACTACCCCAAGAGGTTGATGTTGCGCCGGTGGCGGAGTTCACGACGAAACGGTTCGCTCTCAAGGTCGGCGACTACGCCCGCAACGTCACGCTGATCGGACTGAGCTTCGCGAGATACTCGCCCTGCCTCGCCGACACCCGGGCGACCCTCGAACTCAACGGCCCCGGCGTGTCGCTCATCGACGTATCGGTCACCGAAAGTGCGGCGACCGGCATTGCGGTGTCGCGCGGTACGGATCTGCTCGAGGGGGCACAGCTCATCGGTGTCGACGCTTCGAACAACGGTGCATCGGCCATGACGGTCTACGAGCGGGGGGAGAACCCGATCCGCAACGGAGCGGACGAGTGGGACCCGTCGGTCGACCTGTCCGGCCTGTTGGTCGAGCGGTCGCGCTTCGACGGCAACAACACACGGTCGTTCAACTGGACGGGTGACGGGCCATTCGGTTGTGGCGACTACTGCCGGATCGCGGGGGTGAAGGTCACCCGAGTGGAGAACTCGGTGTGGCGCGGCAACAGTTTCAGCGACAACGCAGCACACGGTTTGTGGTTCGACCTCCACAGCGACAACGCCTCGATTGTCGGCAATGTCTTTGCCGACAATGCGGGAGCCGGGCTCTACGTTGAGGTCTCGCGTTCGGCGTTGATCGAGTCGAATTCCATCACCGGCAATGCCGGGGACGGGTCGGACCGTTCGGCGGGTGCGCTCAGAATCGGCGGGTCCCGCGATGTCGTCGTTCGCGGCAACGTCTTTGACAAACAGGCTCGTAGCGTCCTGATCTACGACGACTATCGCGATATCGACCCACCCGACTGGTATCGCTCCGGGTTCGGCGGTGGCGCGCCGCAGGTGGTCATGGAGGCCAACGCCTACCCGTCGGCGAACGGGACCGACCAGGCGCTGGTGTTCGTGTTCGATCACCCGTGGTATCGGCCGGTTCCCGACGCGACGTGGTCGACGGTCCTGCCCGGAGACGGGGCCGACGGCCGGGTCACCTACGAAGGGTAGGGCTTGTCGCCCCGGCCGTGACCGTCGGCGGCCCGGCGCGGCGAACGCGAGGTCTGCGGCGCTATGCGGCGACCAGGTCCGGTGCGTCGACCGCGCGCCCTCGCACGAGGTACCCGTCGCGTCCGGCATCGATCACCGTCACCAACCGGTCGTCCACATACACGGCGGTTCCGCCGCAGCGACGACTGTGCGGTCCGATTTCGGCGGCGGGTTCGAAGGTGACCGACTGGCCCGGCTGCAAGGTGACCCGCACCGGTCGGAGGCGGTTGGCTCGGCGCAGGACCAACACGTTGTCGTGGCGTTGCACCGTGGTGATGGCACCGGTCGCCGCAAGGTCGACCAGGAGACCAGCCACGACGAAGAACGCGATGACCCACGGATTCGCACCTTCGCTGATGAGCAACAGCACCCAACCGCCGAGGATGACGTTTGTTGCGATCAACTCTTCGACCGTCGCACCGTCGCGGCCTGAACTGCGCTTGTGCTTCGTGTTCAACATGACGACGACACCCCCGGGGAACGAGACGATTCGCGTCCCCCGTCGGCCGGTTCTGGTCGAACTTGAGCTTTTTCGCGAAAGAGACGTTCACCACCGGTCAGTGGCCCGCGCGATGCCCGTCGATCAGCTTGGCGAGCAACCGGTGCAACTGTGCGATCTCCGCGTCGTCGAGTGGGGCGGCGACTTCGGTCGCGATGCGCCGACGCTGCGACTCCATACGTCGGAGTACGGCCTCGCCGGCCGCGGTCAGCGACACCACCGTGGCGCGTCCGTCGTGGGGGTCGGGGGTTCGAGCGAGGAACCCGCGCGCCACCAGGAGCTCGACGACATCGGTGGTGCTGCGCCGCCCGATCTGGAGGGCGTCGGCGAGGTCGCTCATCCGTGTCGGCCCGTCTCGGCGGCCGAGAGTACGCAGGGCTCGGGCTGTCGCTGGCGAGAGGTCGAGCGGGGCCAAGGCGACGCGGGTTCGGCCCCGGACCGTACGTGACACCTGTGTGAGCAGGTCGATGGTTTCGGCACGTCGTGACACGGGGGCTCCGGCCGGTCGGGAATACGCGGGCAGGTAGTGAGGTTACCTCTCCATACGCTGGCCACGTCGCCTGGCACGACCTGGCTGAACGAGTCGGCGGACCTCGCCGGAAGGGAGTGAAAGTATGCGACCAGGAACCTCCTCATTCAGTGCGGATCGCTCCGTCATCGCCCACCGGCTGGCCCCGGGTACGACCCGTCGCATCGTTGCGTTCGCCCGTCCCCATCGCCGAACGATCACGATCTTTGCGGTCTTGGTCGTCATCGACGCGATCCTCGGCGCCGCGACACCACTCGTCTACAAGGCGATCGTGGACGACGCCATCATCCCGGCGCGACGCGACCTCGTGGTGTGGTTCGCCACGTTGCTCGGCGTGGTCGCGCTCGTCAGTGCCGCGCTCAGCCTCGTGCAACGCTGGTACTCCGCCCGCCTCGGCGAACAGATCATCGTCGACCTGCGAACGCGGGTATTCGACCACGTCCAGACGATGCCGATCGGATTCTTCTCGAGGGCACAGACCGGGGCACTCGTCAGCCGACTCAACACCGACGTGCTCGGCGCGCAGCAGGCCTTCACCTCGATGCTGTCCAACGTCGTCGGCAACGTCTTCAGCGTGGTCGCGACCCTGGCGGCGATGGCGGTGCTGAGCTGGCAGATCACCGTCCTGGCCATGGTGCTATTGCCGCTGTTCATTCTCCCGGCACGGTGGGCGGGTAAGCGGCTCGGGGCGATCAAGCGGGAGAGCCACGACCTCAACGGGCAACTGGGGCATCTGATGACCGAGCGCTTCGGGGTGTCGGGTGCGCTCACCGCCAAACTCTTCGGGTCACCGGAGCGTGAACACCGGCTGTTTGCCGAGCGCGCCGAACGCGTCGCCGACATCGGTGTTGCCGGAGCGATGTATTCGCGGGTGCTGATGGTGGCGCTCGGGCTGTTGGCATCGATCGCCACGGTCATGTTGTACGGCGTCGGAGGGTGGTTGGCCATCGGCGGGTCGCTCGGAATCGGCACGCTCGTCGCGCTCACTGCGTATGTCCAGCGGCTCTATGGACCGTTGACCTCACTGTCGAATCTGCAGGTCGACGTCATGACCACGTTGGTGAGCTTCGAGCGGGTCTTCGAGGTGCTGGACCTGAAGCCCAGCATCGTGGACCCGGAAGTGCCGCGCACGCTCGACACCGCCGGCGGGCTCAGCGTCGAACTCGACGAGGTGCGCTTCCGCTATCCGACCGCGGCCGAGGTGTCGCTCGCCTCGTTGGAGGGGGTCGCGGTCCTCGAGTCGACGCGAAACGAGGAGGTGCTGCGCGGCGTCACGATTCGCGCCGGTGCGGGTGAACGCATCGCGCTGGTCGGTACGAGCGGCGCGGGAAAGTCGACGATCGCTCAACTCCTCACCCGGCTCTACGATCCGACCGACGGTGCGGTCCGGCTCGGCGGCATCGACCTTCGCGACCTCACCCAACGCGACATCCGATCGGCGGTGGCGATGGTCGCCCAGGACGTACACCTCTTCCACGACACGTTGGCCGCCAACCTTCGCTACGCGAAGCCCGATGCGACGAACGCCGAGCTGGAGACGGCGCTGCGTGCGGCACGGATCTGGGACGTGGTCGAGGCGATGCCCGCGGGGCTCGACACCGTGGTGGGTGACCGCGGCCATCGTCTCAGCGGCGGCGAGAAGCAGCGCATCTCCATCGCCCGGGTGCTGTTGAAGGACCCTGCGGTCGTCGTGTTGGACGAGGCGACCGCACACCTCGACAACAACGTCGAGGCCGAGGTCCAAGCGGCGCTCGACGACGCACTCTCGGGGCGTACCTCGGTCGTGATCGCGCACCGCCTGTCCACGGTGCGCGATGCCGACCGGATCTACGTGCTCGAAGCGGGGGAGGTGGTGGAGTCCGGCACCCACGCCGAACTTCTCAGTGTGGATGGCCCCTATGCGCGCCTCGCCGCCAACGCGACCCTGGGTCCGCTCGTCCCCGCGGCATGATCGCGGCATGACCGCGGCGTCAGTCTCCGAGAATGATCTCGGCGGCCTGCCGGAGTTGGTCGGGCGAGGACGGATACATCGTCACCGTGGTGACGGGTGAGTTCTTCCATTCCTGCAGCCGCTCTTTGATGCGCCCGGGCGGGCCGACGAGTGAGATCTCATCCGCGAACTGGTCGGGCACCATGGCGATGGCCTCGTCGCGACGGCCTTCGAAGAAGAGGTCCTGGATCCGGTAGGCCTCCTCCTCGTATCCCATGCGGGCCATGAGGTCGGTGTGGAAGTTCTTGCCCTTCGCTCCCATGCCACCGATGTAGAACCCGAGCGCGGCCTTGACCGGATACAACCCGGCCTCGAGGTCGTCGGTGATCGTGATGTTCGCCATCGCCGTGACCTCGAACCCGTCCTTGGCCCCGTCGAGGTGCTCCGCGTAGACCTCGGGGCGGAACGGCGAGTAGTAGAGCGGCAGCCAACCGTCCGCGATCTCGGCCGTCATCGCCACGTTCTTCGGCCCTTCGGCCCCGAGGAAGATCGGGATGTCACGCCGGTACGGATGCGTGATGGCCTTGAGCGGTTTGCCGAGCCCGGTAGATCCCTCGCCGCGGAACGGGTGCTGGTGGAACTCGCCCTGGAACTCGAGGGGCTCCTCGCGGGCGAGCACCCGGCGAATGATCTCGACGTACTCGCGGGTGCGGGTGAGCGGTTTGCGATACGCCTGGCCGTACCACCCCTCGACCACCTGGGGTCCCGAGACACCGAGCCCGAGGATGAGCCGACCTTGGGAGAGGTGGTCGAGGGTGATGGCGTGCATGGCCGCGGCGGTGGGGGTGCGGCCGGACAACTGCACAACTCCGGTGCCCAGCTTGATGGTCGAGGTGTGCGCGGCCAGGTAGGCGAGGGGACTGAACGCGTCGGATCCCCACGCCTCGGCCGACCACACCGAATCGAAGCCGAGACGTTCGGCCTCCTGGGTCAACTCGACGAGGTTGCCGGGCGGCAACGCGCCCCAGTACCCCCAGGTCAGTCCGAGCTTCATGTGTTTGCCTCCGGATCGTGCGGACCGGTCAGATCACTTGCCCTTGTACACCGGGTCGCGCTTCTCCTTGAACGCGACGGCGCCCTCCTTCGCGTCCTCGGTGGCGAAGACGTCCCACCCGTAGGTGAACTCGTGGTCGAGGGCCTCGGCCTCGCTCATGCCATTGGTTTCGCGGAGGGTTCGCAAGAGGGCCTGCACCGCGAGCGGTCCGTTCGCGCAGATCGCAGCGGCGATCTCCTTGGCCTTGGTCAGCGCCTCGCCGTCGGGTACCACGTGGTTGATGAGGCCGAGGTCGTAGCCCTCCTGCGCAGTGATCGTGTTGCCGCACAACAGCAGTTCCGCGGCACGGGCCCACGGGATCTGGCGTGGAATGCGCACGGCTGATCCGCCCATGGGGTACAGCGCCCGGCGAACCTCGGCAATGCCCAGTCGCGCGGATTCGCCGGCGACGCGAATCTCGGTGGCGCCGAGCAGTTCGGTACCACCGGCAATGGCGGTTCCTTCGACTGCGATGATGAGCGGCACCGCCGGCTTCCACGACCGAAGCAGCGCCTTCCAGTGCAGGTCGGGGTCTGCGCCGAGGCGAGCCTGGACGTCGATCTCACCGGAGTCACCGTTGAAGCCCCCGGCCATCTCCTTGAGGTCCATTCCCGAACAGAAGTTGCCGCCGGCGCCGGTGAGGATGGCGACGCGGATCTCGGGATCCTGTTCCGCCTCGACAAGGGCGTCGTAGAGCCGCACGAGCATCTCGCCATTGATGGCGTTTTGTCGTTCGGGGCGATTCAGGGTGATGACGAGCGCGTGACCGTCGCGCTCGGTGAGCAGTGCGGGTGCAGACATGGTTCGCAGGTTAGAAGAAAACGAGAACGCGTTCTATCGGGCTGTCAGCGACCGCGTTCATGGCCGTTCGGCCCTGGCGCGGCGGCGAACGAAGTCGGCCATGCCTGGAACGGTGAAGGCGATGGAGCCGTGTTCGGGCGAATAGACGATGCCCTTGTTGATGAGACTCGCCCGCGCGGGGCCGAGGGAGCTCAGCGACTTGCCGAGCCGGCCGGCGACGTCGCTGCTGGCCGACGATGCTCCGTCGTCGGGGGCCATCGCTTCGAGAAAGCGTCGTTCGGTCGGCGTCGCTCGCTCCCAACGGGACGCGTAGAAACCGTGATCGAGTTGCTGTTGGCCCTCTGCGATTCCAAAGGTCGCGTCGTCGAGGGAGATCGTCGACGGCCCGATGGCCGCATCCCAGGTCGACTTGCCGAACTGCTGAATGAAATAGGGGTACCCGCCCGATTCGCTCAACGCGAATTCGCAGGCGTCATTGGCCCAAACGACATCGGCCGCTGCAGTCGGCAAGACCAGCGCCGAACGCGCCGCCTCGTCGCCCAACCGGTCGATGGTCCGATACTCGAAAAGCCGCTCGGCGTAACTCTCGGCTTCGGCGAGCGCCTTGGGGAGGTTGGGAAGACCGCCACCGATCACGAACCAGGGCAGGTGGCGTTGCGCGGCGAGGTGGCAGGATCGGCATACCGCCGACATCTGTTCCGCTGTGAGGTCCTGCATCTCGTCGATGAACAGCGCCACCCCAATTCCCGATTCAGATGCGGCGACTCCGACGGACGTGGCCAGGTCGGCCAGGTCGATGTAGAGGTCGCCGGTGTTCGCCCGGGCGGAGGACCGGTCGAGGTCGATGTCGAACCGGAATCCGTCGAGGCCAAGCGATATCTGAAATGAGGTGATCGTTCGGAGTGCGTCTCGGACCTGTTCGTTCCGCTTGGAGAACCAGCGGCGCTGACTGCGGGCTCCGTTGATGAATTCGACGGCCAACGAACGGGCGAAACGCTCGGGGTGGGAACGATCGGCCTCGATCTGCACGGTGAACCAATTGCGCTGTTGGGTTCGTCCCGCCAGTTCGTTCAACAGCACGGTCTTGCCCACGCCGCGAAGCCCGCTGAAGACCATGCTGCGCGACATCAGCCCGCGAGTCGCGCGGTCGGCGAGTACCTCGACCGCCTCGATGTCGTCGTCTCGTCCGGTGAGGGCGAAGGGTCGAAGCCCGGCCCCAGGGTTGTACGGATTGGAACGAGGGTCCATCACTCGAGGATATAGCGATATCTAGGCAAGTATAGGAAAAATGCTAGAGATGCCTACAGATCGATAGATTGGGCTGCATCACTCGTGATCGGACGCGACCGAAGTCACCGCGAAGAGGGCAACGGCACCGCTGATCCGGTGCGGGCCGACTCGTACCAACCCATAACCAGTTCGAGCGCTCGTCGGGCATCCGCGAGGGTCACCGGCAGGTCGGCACCGGTGGTGACGGCACGGTGAAACGCTTCGAGCTGACCGCCGAACCCCGATGGGGTCTCGCGCATCGCGGCCCAGATCCCTTCGGCCTCGTCGGCGAGCGCGTCATCGTCCCAATCGAATCGCCATGATCCGTCGCCGGGTTCGTAGGGAGCGGTGGAGGACTCGATGCTGACGTGCTGGAAACTGAAGCGGAGTCGCGTGATCTCGTGCACCGACCCCAAGGTCACGGCCATGGAGACGAGGCCGCCGTCTGTGGTGCGCCCGAATCCGGTCGCGGTGTCCTCGGTCTCGATGTCGTTGACGAGCGTCGCCACCTGTCCGGTCACCGAGGTCAGCGGCCCGGCGAGGTAGCTGATCAAATCGTGCGCGTGGGTTCCATGCCCGAACACCGCGCCGCCACCCTCGCCTGACCACGTGCCCCGCCAGGCAGCGGAGTAATAGTCCGAACCGCGACACCATGAGGTCTCGGAGGTCGCGAGCCGAAGCGGGCCTCCGAGCCCGGCGTCGATGACCGCCTTGGCCTGTGAAATCCCGCGCCCGAACCGGTACTGGAAGATCGGCATGAGCCGTCCGGTCGCCGCAACCTCGGCGGCCTCGAGACGCTCGAGCGCGCCGAGGGTTGCCACCAGCGGCTTTTCGCAGATGACGTGGCGTCCGGATTCAAGGACGGTGAGGCACTGTTGTTCGTGCAGCGCCGGGGGCGTGCACAGATCGACCACGTCGAGTTCGAAATTCAACAGGTCATCGAGCGATGGCACGGCGGGCACACCCCAGTCGGCTGCACCGCGGTCGCGGCGCTCCCGGTCCGGTTCGGCGATCGCGACGACCTCGAAACGGTCGGGATCCAGCACATAGGCCAGCAGGTGAGCCTGGCCGATCCCAAGGCCGACCACGCCAACTCGCAAACGGTTCGGACTCATCTCAACCTCCGGAGGAGTACGAGCCGTCGGCGACCGCCTGTGCTCGCAGGGTCAACTCGCACGCGGACACGGCGTGTTCGTGGCTCATCAACGAATCGCTGCCGGAGGCGATGTCGGCCGAGAGCCGCGCTGCCCAGTCGACATCGGTGGCGGTGCAGTCGATGCGTCGAGCGCCGTCGCCATCGACGAGGATCAGATGCTCGGAACCGTCGATCCCGGTGACGTCGATGTTCGACCGAACCTCGATGGTGCCCGCCGCACCCACGAGGTTGAGCCGAACATCGCCCCAGGTGCCGAGACCGCTCGGTGAGAGCCAGTCGACGTGATGATCGCTCAGCACCACCCGGCCACTCGACGTGGTGTGTCGAAGCGACATCCGTCCGATGTCTTGAAACTGCGGGCAGGTGGGCGACGCGGCGTTGCGGACGGTGGCGCTGGCAACCTCGGTGATTCCGGGGCCGGCGAGTGCGAGGAGTTGATCGCCTTGATGGGCGGCAAGATCCACCAGAATCCCGCCGGAGAGCATCGGGTTGAAGAACCAGTCGGGCCGACTCGTGGGTTGCAGCGAATGAGGCGCCCATCCACTGATCGAGACCAGGTCTCCGATGGCTCCCGCGCCGACCAACTCGACGGCCTTGGTGATCGCCCGGTTGCTCAGGCGTTCGGAGAAGAACACCCACCATCTCCGCCCGGTCGACCGTGCCGTGCGATCGATGAGCGCCAGGTCGTCGGCCGAGGTCACCGCCGGTTTGGCGACGAGCACGTGACGACCGGCCTGCATCGCGGCGACGGCGGTGGCGGCCCGCGTCGACGGCACGCCGGCGAGGACGACGAGGTCGAGGCTGTCGTCGCCGATGATGTCGGCGGGGGTTCGCGGCTCTGAGTTACCGCGCCAGTTTCGGTACAGCTCCTCGAGCGATCCCTGGCCAACGTGGCACACCGTCTCGAAGCCTGTGGCGGCGAGCTGGTCGACCATCTCGAAGAGATGGAGATGCTCGATACCGATCACGCCCAGTCGCAGCGAGGCCATGGCGCTATCCGGTAGCCCGGGTCGACGCTGAGTGCCGTTCGACGCCCGCGCCCCCGCCGGGAGGATCCGTTGGCTGGTGCCCTCGACCATGCGCAGAGTGTAGGGGGTGCCGGCATGACTCGATCGCTGCGCCGGTGAGGCCGTGAGTTCTCCGGCGCCGAATCACCACAGGTCGCGCCTGCCGACAGTCGGGGGCGTGGTCCCGAGCCGAGGCGCGCACGGGGCGAGTTCGGTAGGTTGCTGCGATGCGCCGACGCACGTTTCTCGCCTCCGGCTTCGCGGCCGTCGCCGCGCCCTCGCTGATGGCCTGCTCGACCTCGGATCCCACAGAACCGCCCGGATCGGGCGCCTCGACGACCGGCTCCGCGGCGACCACCGGAAGCGGCACCGGGCCGGGCGGGTTCGCGGCGCGGGCGGCCCGCTACTTGAGCGTTGCGGCGCAGCACGAGCCCGCATCCGACGCCAGTCGAGCCCGGGTATGGCGTGCGACGGCTCAGGCGGTGCTTGGACAAACGCCGGAACTGTCGGTGGCCGACCTGGAGACGATCACCGAGCGGTTCGCTCGGTTCGAGGACACCACCGACTTCGACATGGTGGCGCTCATCAACCTCTGGTATCGCAGCGACTTCGGCGCCATGGTCCCGGAGGAGACCGCCGCGCACCTGCGTCGGCTGATCCTCGAGTTCAAGTACTGGTACGCCGAACCCCAACCCGAGGGGATCACCGACGAGCGCTGGTACTGGTCGGAGAACCATCAGATCCTGTTCCACGTCATCGAGTACCTCGCCGGGCAGGCGTTTCCCGACGAGACCTTCACCAACGACGGTCGCTCCGGGTCCGATCACATGGACCACGCCAGGCCACTCATCGAACGGTGGGTCGAGCAACGAACCCGGTGGGGATTCTCCGAGTGGTATTCGGCGGTGTACTACCAGGAGGACCTCGAAGCGGCGATCACCCTGGCCGAGTTCTCCGACGACGAGGACCTGGCGACGCTGGGTGCGATCGCCGCCGACCTGGTGCTCTACGACATTGCGGGACACTCCGTCGGAAGCTTCGTCGCCGCGACCCAGGGCCGCACCTACAAGAAGGACAAGATGTCGGGCCCCGACACCGACACCTGGGACCTCGCGACCCTGGTATTCGGCACCGAGGTCGCCTACGGCTCGGCAACCGGCAGCGTGTATCTGGCGAGCGCGGCGAAGTACCGCCCGCCAGCGGTCCTCGGAGCGATTCACGACGCAGCGTCCGGTGCGGCCACGGAGCCGACGGTCGAGCGGGCACGCCACAGCCTCGCCCTCGACCCGCTCGCCGAGGTGAGCGACAGCCCCGAGGCTCCGATGGGGCTGGCCTTCGACGACCACGACAACCTGATGACCTACTGGGCCATGGCGGCGATGACCCCGTGGCAGACCGTCATCGAATCGACCGACGAGATGACCGCCTACAACCTGTGGGACTCCAAGTTGTTTGCCCCGTTCGCACCGTTTCGCCCGATCGTGGAAGCCGCCGATGCCGACACGGTGAGGGGCCTGGCCCGATCGCTGGCACCGCAGCTCAACATCGGCCTGTTGTCGGAGGCGAACACCTACACGTGGCGTTCGGGTGGCACGGCGCAGCGGGCGATGCTGTCGACGGTGCAGGACTATCGCAAGGGGCAGGCGAGCCAACAACACCACATCTGGCAGGCGACCCTTTCGTCGGAGGCGATCGTGTTCACGACCCACCCGCGGGTGCCGACCGAGGCAGGTGTGCCGTGGCGCTCGAACAGCGACGATTGGACCGGCGGTGCGTCGATGCCGCGCAGCGCCCAGCACGAGAACCTGAACGTATCGATCTACGCGCCGCTGTACGCATCTGGTGACAACCTTCAGGGTTCCTACGTGGAGTCGACCCATGCGTACTTTCCACAGGAGCGTTTCGACGAGGTCACCACGGTCGGCAACTGGGTTCTCGGTCGCGTCGGTGACAACTACGTGGCGCTGTATTCGTGGCGTCCGCTGAGGTGGGTGAGCTATGACCCCGCCGAGTACGACACCGACAAGATGACCGAGCCGTTCGAGTTGGTGGCCGACGGTGGGCCGAACAACGTGTGGATCACCGAGCTGGGCTCGGCCGGTGAATACGCCACGTTCGAAGCGTTCGTTGCGGCGATCACCGCAAACGAGCCGGTGGTGACCCCGCTCGGCGATGCCGCGGTGTTTTCCACCGGGTTCGATGTTGAGTGGGTATCGCCGTCGCAGGGACTCGTCGAGTTCGGGTGGGAACGTCCGTTCACCGTCGGCACACCAGACGCCGCTACGACGGTGGAGCTATCGGAGTACCCGCGCATCGACGCCCCCTGGGCGCAGGTTGCGTTCGACTCGACCGCCTACGACATCGAGGCGGGCGGCGAGACCCTGCATCTCGACGTCGTCGCGCGGACCCGTCGATCCAGCGGCGATCTGTAATCGCCCCAGCATCGCCGCGAGGTTGCCGTTTGACCAACAGGACTGGGCGCGCCGGCGGGTCGGATGTGACCCGCTGGCGCGCCCAGTCCATGCCGGCGTCCGTGTTCAGGGTCGACCGAGCGGGCCGCAGAGGTCGACGATCGCGTCGGCGGTGAGCGCGCCGATGGCCGTTGGGCTGAGCGCGGCCTGCCGGGCGGACATCGCTCGTCGTGAGGCGTTGAGCGTCGCGGCGTCGAGGCCGTCGATCGCCGCCCGCCACGACCCGACGCTTTGGCCGGCACGGATCGCCGCATCGCCGAGGTACTCGTGCAGATACGGCCAGTCCGATACGAGTGCCGGTGTGGCCAGGCCGACGAGGTCGGAGGCCGTGCCGGTGCCGAGCATCGAATGTTCGATGAACGGCAGCGCGATCACATCGCAGGCGGCGATACGAAGGTCGTAGGTCTGCCGATCGACATTGTCGTACCGGTGCCCGACGATGCGGGGATCGCTCGACAGCTCATCGAGGAACGAATGCGACCAGATCACCAACTCCACGTCGTCCCGCGTGCACCCTTCCACCGCCTCGATCACGACGTCCAGGTGCTTTTGGCGCCGCGGAGCGCCGATCACGCCGATTCGCAACGCCGGGGTCGTGTCGAGTCCGACCCGTTTCGCTGCCTCATCGCGGTCGATCGAGTGGAGCGACGGGTCGGCGAGTTCGCCGAAATGAGGATGAGGGATGACGACGTGGCGGCACGGCGCGGCGAATTCATAGCGCGAGGTCGCGAGGTCGCGCCCCCACTCCGAATGGTGGATCGCGAGATCACAGGCCTGGGCCCACACCTGGTAGATCGGTTCATAGAGGCCGGGGTTGTCGAGATGCGGGGTCAGGTTGTGCTGGGTCCATGCGACCTTGACGCCTTCGTATCGAATCGCTTCGGCAATTCGCCGGTGTTGTTCGCCGGTGAGCTCCAACCCGAACGCCCACTCGGGCCAGTGCAGATGGAAGATGTCGCCGAGTGAGGTGCGCTCGATGCGGTCCTCCCAGTTCCACCCGCGCGTCCGAAGCCGGCCGGTGCCGGGGGTGTCGATCGATCCGTAGACCGCCCGGATGTAGTGGTGGTCGAGGTCGGTCGTTGTGACGACCGGAACCGGCCGGACGCTCCAGCGCAGCTCGATCGATTCGGCCGGCTCCACCATCAACTCCGCGACCTCGGTGGCCGGTCCCCACGGCGACGCCCATTCGTGCATCCCGTCGACCTCGACGTGTTCGATCCGTACCGCCGTCGACGATTCCTCGACGGCGATGCTGAGCGGTCGATCGAAGGACGGAACGAGAACCGAGACCGCCTCGGGGGTCTCGTCGAATCGAAGCGACTCGGTGAGCTCCAGCGCGCCGTCGACGACCCGATAGGTCGCGTGGCGTGTTGCCGAGATCGGCGGGCACGGCCGCGGGTCGTCGATGCCGTGCAACGCGCCGAAACCCTCGTGGCACACCGACACCGATCCTTGGCGCCACTCGATCGACGTCGGTGTGCCCGTCGGGGCGAGGCGCCGCTGGGGGTTGAGCCCGTCACCGCTGCGATGGACCAGGGGGACGAACGTGGCCAGGGCTGAATCGACCGGCGAACCGAACAAGCCGGGACGCCGAGGGCTTGGGGCGTAATCGCTCGACGGGCCGGAGACGAAGGGAACGACGAACTCGAGGGCGTCGTCCCGGTAGGCCCACACCGCCGCGTGCTGGTCGAGGCGGACGAGTTGGTCGCGGGGTTCCAGGTCCCGTGAAGTGGCACCGTCGATGTTGAATGATCCGGTCGGTTCGTCGAGGGCGTCGTCGACGCGAGCCCACCGTGCGGCGGCCTCGGCGAGTTTGCCGAGGACGTCGAAGGTCATCTGCAGGCGACGGTGCGGACCGCGGTAGCCCTCGGTCGCGCCGAACCGATGGGCGGTGATGACCCCGTCTCGGTCAAACCAGCGTTCGGGGAAGCCGTCGGCGGCGATCGCTGCCAGTCGGAGATACCAGTCGCGTTGGGTCGCGCTCCCCGCGATGGCGAGGCGTTGCCCGTCTGCGGTGACCAGCGCCGCGAGTTCGATGCTGAGGGCTTGGGAGAGTGCCCCGGTTGAACGCCCCCACCCGAACGCGCTCGCGTCGCTCGCAGCGACGGCCTCCACGAGCGCGAGCGCCTCGATCATGCCGTCGCGCCAGACATGGCCGAGTCGGTCGGCAAAGGGTTCGCAGAACAGGTAGAGGTCTGCGGTGTAGATGTCGTATCTGCCATCGCCGTCGTGGGAATCGTCGAGGAAACCGCGCGGATTCTCGCCCAGCAGGGTCCGCACTCCCGCCAACAGCGCCGCGAGGCCGGCGTCATCGTCGAGCAGACCCAGGCGCTCACGAGCGATCTCGCATCGGCTGAGAACGGCCAGGTAGTTGCGCGGCAACGCATCGAGGAGCGCAAGAACCTCGGTGCTGTCGCAGGCCAGACGGAGGTTGTCGAGCGTGGCGGCGTCGAAGCCGTCGAGCGCTTCGTTGTGGTCGAACCCGCCGAAGCGGCCGATCGTCTCGGCAACCCGATAGCTGAAGAACGTGTGGGTGGCGGCCCCATCGACCTGCGCCAGCACCGCGCGGATTGCATCGATGACGGCGGTGCCGGCGACTTCGGCCACCCCGGCCTCGTGGAGCCAGCCGAGGGTGAACGCCAGGTCGGCCACCGCGTCGGCCCCGACGATGTGGCCCGCGAACAATCGGGGAAGTTGCCAGTTCGGCGCGTGGCGTTCGACGAACGCCTCGAGGGTGTTCACCACGGTGCCTTGAAGCCCAAGAACGTCTCGCACGGACGGTTGCCTTCCTCGGTAGGGTGATCGAATGGCCGGTCCCCGTGTCTACATCCACGAGTTCATCGACATCATCGGTCACGGTCGGGCGAAGTACATGTACCACATGACCGCCAACTGGGTGCCGGTCGGCATCGCCGAACGAAACCAGCGCTGCTTCGGCGTGTGGGGCGTCGTCGGGTCGACCGGCACCTGGCCCCAGGTGGTCAACCTGTGGGAGTACGACGACTGGGCGGCGCTCGGCCACAACTTCGAGGTGGAACAACGGGGCCTTGGGCTGCAGGATCCGTCGCTGGAACGGTGGTGGCGGGCGGCGGCCGAGTTCCGTTCCGGAGGGGTCGATCGGATTCTCGTCGCGGCGCCGTGGTCGCCGTCGGTCGCCGACCACGAACGGAGCTTCACGGCTCCGCCGGCCGGCTACGTCCACGAACACTTTCGCGTGAAGCCCGGCCATGACCTGACGCTGCTCGATGCGATACGCGACGCCGGTATCGATGCGTACGAGACGGCGGGGCTACGCCTGGTCGGAGCGTTTCGGCGAGCGATGGCCGGCGACGATGAAGTCATCGCCATCTGGGCCTTCGCGAACTGGCAGGTGTGGGCCGACTTCGAAGCAGCGCTGGATCCACTGTCGACGCGGTCCGGCGACATCGACTGCGAGTCTCCGTGCGGCCTCCTGCACGCCTGGTTCGGGTCGATTGCGGGTATCGTTCGGGGTCGCGAGCGGATTCTCCTTGCAGACGCACCGCTGTCACCGTTGAGAATCGGTCGCCAGCCTGATGAATCGGATCGGACCACTGATGCCTGAAGTGCCGATGAGTGAAGTGCCGAGGAGTGAAGTGCCGGCAGCCCACGTTGATGTGCGGTCGTCACCGATGATTCGCCACCCTCGGTTACACCCACCGATCCCCGTGTTCGGCCACTACGGCGAAAAGCCGCGCTGGCGTGGCCGGATTCATTCGGCCGCGTTCCTCGTCTCGATCCCGGCCGGGCTGTGGCTCATGTCGGTGGCCGACTCCGCCGCAGCACGCGTCGCGGTCGGCATCTACTGGCTGTCGCTGGCGGGCCTGTTCGGCACGAGCGCGTCCTACCACCTGTTCGCCCATTCGGCCGGCGCGGTGAAGTGGATGCGGCGGGCCGATCACTCGATGATCTTCGTGCTGATCGCCGGAACCTATACGCCGTTTTGTCTGGTCGTGCTCCCGAAGCCGTGGGGAGTGCCGATGCTGGCGTTGCTGTGGACGATCGCCGTGGCGGGCATCGTGATGAAGATGGTGCGTGTCGGAACCGACAAGTCGCAGGCCTCTGGGTCGTGGCTCTATGGGGTGATGGGGTGGATCGCGGTGATCGCGTTGCCCAAGCTGGTCCAGGAACTGGGCTGGAGTCGCATGGCACTGCTGTTTGCAGGCGGCGTGATCTACTCGGTGGGCGCGGTGATCATGAGCACGAAGAAGCTCGACCTGCGCCCCGCAACCTTCGGCTATCACGAGGTGTGGCACGCGATGACGGTCGCGGCGAGCGCCTGTCACTTCGTACTGGTCGCCATGGTGGTGCGCTGAACCGCAGCGGGATCGCCCCGCCGGATTCGGCCCTTCCGTTCAGACCAGTGCCGCCTCGACGCGCCCAGTGAGGCGCTCTCCGACGACCGCGGCAGCGGCGGGTGGCAGCGAGGCCACGTATCGTTCCAGACGCTCAAGCTCTCCGAATCTTCGGAACGTGTACTCGAAATAGTTGTCGGGGATGTCCGTCGAGCCGGTCGCCAGCGACTCGGTGATGAGGCCCATCGCACTGGTCAGGTCACCCTGGTACCAGCGCACTGCGGCATCGATGAGTGGGCGATGGTCGGGGTGGACGCGAGCGAGCTCGAGGGCTGCGAGCTCGTCGAACCGTTGCCGGTACAGCAGCGCCCAGGCGACGGTGGTGTAGACCTCGCTCGAAACGAGCCAGCCGTGTTCGGACCAGATGACGGCCAACAGGGGTTCCAAGCCACGGTCCTCATCGCCGTCGAGGAGCCGTTCGTGCGCGATCCGGATGTCCTGTTGGCGGCGTTCGCGTGCGGTGAACGCGAATGCGGTCGAGTTGGTCACGATCATCAGTACGAGCACGCTGAACACGATGTAGGGGTGCTCGCGACCGGCGAACCACCAAGCGGCGGCACAGATGGCGGCGGTTGCGGCGATCAACCAGCCGATCGCCGCGCCGCGCCGCCGCGATGCCATCTCGACCAGCTCGCTGGTGATGTGGCCGCCGTCGAGCGGCACGATGGGAAGGAGGTTGAACAGGCTCCACCACACGTTCACGAACCACGATGCCGCGCTGAACCACACGATCTGGCGGCCGTGGATCGGAATGAGCGCTGAGTTGATCGTGATCCCGAGCAGGATCGCGGCGGCGGGTCCCGCGAGGGAGACGCCGATCGACTGCCACGGCGAGATGCGACCCCGCTCATCGGTTGAGGTGAGCCCCCCGAACGCGTTCAACGAAACTCCGGGATGGAATCCGCAGGCCCGTAGCGCCGCGACGTGGCCGGCCTCGTGGACCAGCACCGAAACGGTCACGAGGACCAGCCAGGCGGTCAGCATCCACGGGTCTCGGCCAAAGTGGCCACCGAAGATCAACGGCAACGCCACGACCATGAGCGGGAACGTGAGCCCGATCCTGACGGGGGTGCCGAAGACCCGGAATCGAAGTGCAGGTCCTCGGCCGCGTTGCATCGCTCCAGTTTGCTGTGAATTCGGTCGAGGCGTTGCGCGTTTCTGAGAGTCGGACGACGACTATCGGTGAGGCGGCGCGTCGAGGCCTCCCATGGTGGCGATCGAGTCGAGCGAACGGATCGTGTCGTTGAGGTGCGTACACGTGGAGGTCCCGCGGAAGTCGTGCCGTACGAGAGACCGCAGTTCGCCGACCCGCTGGCCGACACATCGTTGTGCGGACGCCAGGGCCGACGGACACTCCATCCACGGCAACACCCGGGCCTCGGCATCGAGGTCGGCGATGACTCCGTCGCGGAGGGTGCCGCGTACGAGGTACTCGTGGAGCACCCGCTCGGTGGTCCCGAAGTCGGCGTGCGAGTCGCGAAAGTGGGTCTCGAACCGCCGCTCGCCGCCATCGTCGGGTCCGAGGTCGATTCGCCGTACCCGTCGGGTTGTGTTGGCGCTGAGCGGCGGAATCGGGTGCCACGACCCGGTCGCCTGTGGGGCCTGGGTGTGAGCGGTAGTCCACAACGCCGGTGCGGGCGGACCTACCGGTGTGAGCATCTCGCCGTCGTTGCGCAGCGAGGAAATCAGCGTCGCCTCCTCGGCCCATCCCGCACAGGTGTCGGCCTGGAAATCGATCGCTTCGGGGTTGGAGGCGAAGATCTCTGAGATCGCGTCGACACCGGTGCGCGAGTCCTCGTACTGCTCCGCGTACCCGCCGACCAGCGTGATACCGGGCAGGTCGTCGAGGAGAAACATGGCCAGCGCCGAACAGCCGCCGACCTGGCGAAGGGCCGAGTCGAGTCGCGCCCGGAATCCACCTGCGGTGCTGTGCCCGACGAGTGCGGACAACTCGAGGGCGCCGTTCGGTGCGCCGCTGTCGTGGACCGAGATGGCGCTCAGCGTGCGCGCCATCGCGTCGGTCTCGGCACTCAGGGTCACCGTCGCCTCGACGACGGGTTGGCGATCTGTGTCGATTCGCACGGATCGTGCGACGGCCTCGCAGCGCACCGGCGCCGATCCGAGCCCATTGGGTGAACTCGAATCGGCGTGGAACGTCCATCGGGTCCACCCTGGAGCGAGGACAGGGGTGGACCGAAGTGGATTCTGCGGTCCGTTGCGTCCGACGGTGAACCCCATGGGAACCTCCTACCGCCTCGTTGCGGACCCGTGGTTTCAGCTGTTCAGCAACGCGCGGGCGACAGCGATCGTCTGTTGTTCGTCGGTGCCGGCGTAGATCTGCAGGACCTTCGCGTCGCGGGCGAGTTGTTCGACCTGGAACTCGCTCATGTAGCCGTTGCCGCCGAAGAGCTGCACCGCTTCGAGCGCGACGGCGGTCGCCTGCTGGGCCGAATAGAGCTTCATCGCCGAGGCCTCGGCAAAGGTCATGGTCTTACCCGCTTTGGCAAGTTCGATGATGCGAAACACCAGGTTCTGCACGTTCATGCGCGCCACCTCCATGAAGGCCAGCTTCTGTTGGATGAGCTGGAAGTCGCCGATGCGTTGGCCGAACTGCTTGCGTTCCTTGGCGTAGTCGATCGACAGGTCGAGGCACTGCTCGATGATGCCTAGCGCCATTGCGGCGACCCCGGAACGTTCCTGCTGGAAGGTCGCCTTGGCCCCTTCGCGGCCGCCCTTCGCGACGTTCTCGGTCTCGCCGATGAGGCGATCGATGCCGACACGGACGTCGGCGAGGAAGAGTTCGCCGGTGGGGGAGGAATGCATTCCCATCTTGCGCAGCGGCTTGGACTGCTCGAGGCCCGCCATGCCGGAGTCGAGCACGAAACTCAGCACCTTGCGGTCCTTCGGGTCGTTGCCCTCGTCGAGCTTGGCGATAAACACGATCGTGTCGGCGTAGGGGCCGTTGGTGATGAACGTCTTGTTGCCGTTGAGGACGTATTCGTCACCGTCGCGCCGAGCGGTGGACAGCATCGAACCGAAGGCGTCGGAGCCGGCGTTGGGTTCGGTGATCGCCCATGCTCCCACCTTGCGCATCGTCAACAGGTCGGGGACCCAACGCTCCTTTTGCGCGATCGTGCCCTTCGAGCTGATGGCCGCGGCGGTGAGGCCGGTGGAGACCCCCATCGCGGTGACGATGCCGGGGCAGTGCCGACACAGCTCGATGATGGGAATCAGTGTGAACCCGGGATCGCTCGTGGCATCCCGCACCGGCTTGTCGGCCTCGGAGGCTTCGCCGGCTGCCACCTGCCTTTCGAACTCGATGCGCTTGGAGAACGTCGCGTCGGCCATCGCATCCATGCCGAAGGTTGAATACATCTTGCGCATGAACTCGTAGGGGGGCAGGTCGCCGTGTTCGAGTTCCTCTTTGATCGGCAGGAGTTCCTTGGCGAGGAAGTCGCGCATGGCGCCCCGAAGCATGAGGTGTTCTTCAGACCATTCGTACATGCGGGGATTGTACCTGACGGACTTGACCGACCGGTCAAGTCCGTCAGGTCCGTCAGGTCAGGGAATGCCGTCGGCTGGATTCGAGCCGAGGCTCGGGCTGGGCCCAGGTCGGGTTCAGGCGAGTTCTGCTTCGATCGCTGCGATCACCGCGGGGTCGTCGGGGGCCACCGTCGGAGCGAACCGGGCGACGACGTCGCCGCTGGGGTTCACGAGAAACTTCTCGAAGTTCCATCGGACGTCCCCGGTGTGTCCGTCGGAAACATCGGCCGATCGTTCGAGTTCGGCGAACAAGGAGTGCTGCGATTCGCCGTTGACGTCGATCTTTTCCGACAGCGGGAACGTCACGCCGTAGTTCACCTGGCAGAACTCGGAGATCTCATCGGCGGTGCCGGGTTCCTGCTCGAGAAACTGGTTGCACGGGAATCCGACAACGGTGAAGTCCTCGTCGCCGAAGCGGTCCTGAAGGCCCTGGAGCTGTTCGTACTGCGGGGTCAGGCCGCACTTGGACGCGGTGTTCACGAACAATGCCGTCTTGCCGGCGATGTCGCTCATGAGATCGGGCGTACCGTTCAACGCGGAAATGGTGTGGTCATAGGCGGACATCGTGACTCCTCGTGTGGTCATCGGTCGGGCAACGTGTTCCCAACAGCAGTATTCCCTACGCTTGCACCCATGATGTGGCGACACCGAACTGCTCGTCCCCTGGGGGCCACGAACCGAGGGGCAGCGTTCGCGACGGCGCTGGCCGCGATTGCGATCGTGGGCGCTACGGGGTGTGCCAAGAGCCCGATGCAAGCGTTCGAGGACCTGCAGGTCGAGGAGACACCCGTCGAGGTGGTTGCCTCGTCGCTGCTGCGCCTCGATGGACGCGTCGCGCTGGGACCAGATCTCACGCGCACGCTCTTGAAGGTCCAACTCGTTCCGGAGGGGTACTCGTGGGCCGACGCCGACTGCGCGGTCGATGCGGTGATTGGTGTGATGGGAGCCGAAGCCTTCGCGGTGGTCCCGGCGGGAAAGATCCGCGCGATCACCTGGGACTATCCGGGTAGCGACGAAGCCGCGTTGGCGTGTCGCTCGTCGGAGACCGAGGCCCGTCGAAATCACTCGGTCACCAAATCCGACATCACCATCGCCGACCCACAGCCCGGCCCCGACCCGGATCCGGCGGCGGTTCGTGAGCTCCAGGCCCGCGGGTTCTCGTTGGGTGCCGAACGCGCCGGGCTGACGCTCGAGGAACGGGAATGCATCCTCAAACCGGTGATCGGCGATTGGACCGACGCCGACTACGTCCTGCTCGCCCAGCGCTCGAAGCAGATACGCCAAGACGACGTCGTCGCTGCGGTCGACGAGTGTCTCGACGACGACCGCGCCGCCGAGGCGGCGACAACAGCGGTGCCGTCGCTGTTGGCCGCCAACGAATGGGCACAGGAAGAATCGGACCGGGTCGACGCGCTGAAGACCGCCGCAGGTATCGACCCGGACAGCGGTGAACCGATCGTTACAGATCCGGCAGCGGCATCTCCAGATTCGGAGAAGTGAGCCCCCCATCGATCTCGAGGATCTTGCCGGTCATGAACGACCCGGCGGGTGAGCACAGGTAGAGAACTCCGAGTGCGATGTCGAGCGGGTCGCCGAGACGGCGCAGCGGTGTGCCCGACTCGAGCGCAGTCCGCAGGTCATCGTTCTCGATCACCATTTCCAGCGCGCTCGTGGCGGTGGAACCGACGGCGATTCCGTTCACCCGAATCCGCGGGGCGCACTCGGTCGCCATTAACCGGGTGAGGTGACTCAGCGCCGCCTTCGCGGTGCCGTAGGCCGCCATGCCGCGATCGCTCAGCCGGCCGATCGCGGAACTGATGTTGACGATCGACCCGCAAGCCGCATGAGTACCGGGGTCGTTGGCGTCGCCACCGATGGTCGGTTGTTGAAGCATCGCCGGGATCGCCGCCTTGGACAGCTCGAATGCAGTCGTGACGTTGAAATGGAAGGCCTGCTCGAGCATCCGACTCGACGTGTCGAGCAGGGGTTTCGGGAAGCTTCCGCCCACGTTGTTGACGACGATGTCGAGGCGGCCGAACTCGTCGAGCGCGACGTCGACGAGGCCCCGCACGGCGTCGAGGTCGTTGAGGTCGGCGGGCACGCACACCGCGCGCCGGCCGCACGCCGTAATCCGATCTGCAACCTCGTCGAGTTGTTCTGGCGACCGGGCGGAGATGACGACATCGGCCCCGGCCTCGGCGAGTGCCATGGCGCTTGCGGCGCCGATGCCTCGTCCGGCTCCGGTGACGATGGCGACCTGGTCGGATACCAGGAAATGGTCGGTGATCATGATGTCCCCTCTCGTCGCCCACACTTTCGCGCATCGGAGATGCTCGCCCGCTCACTCGCGGCGCCGAGTTGCTTGACCGGTCGAATCGGGGCCGGTCTACTGATGGGGTGCGACCCGGGGGATCGAGGCCGCCGGTCAGGGGTGTGCCATGCATGATGTCGTGATCCGCGACGCCACAATCGTCGACGGCTCCGGAGCCAGGTCGTTCACCGGCGACATCGCGATCGAGGGCGAGCGAATCGTGGCGGTCGGGGTCGTCGAGGGAACCGGTCGACGTGAGATCGATGCAGCCGGGCTGCTCGTCACCCCGGGATGGGTGGACATCCACACCCACTACGACGGACAGGTCACGTGGGATCCGGAGGTCACGCCGTCGGGCTGGCACGGCGTCACCACCGTCGTGATGGGCAATTGCGGTGTCGGTTTCGCTCCGGTCGATCCGGCACGGCGCGACTTTCTCATCCAGTTGATGGAAGGGGTCGAGGACATTCCCGGAACGGCACTTGCCGAAGGGATGAGTTGGAACTGGGAGACCTTCGAGGAGTACCTCGACGAAGTCGCATCGATGCCGCGGGTGATGGACGTAGCGGCGCTCGTTCCTCACGGGGCGGTTCGCGCCTACGTGATGGGCGACGACGCGGCGGTGCACGATGCCGCCACTCCCGAACAGATCGACCAGATGCGTGCCATCGTCGCCGACGCACTCGCCGCGGGCGCGGTCGGGTTCTCGACGACCCGCACGATGCTGCACCGGGCAAAGGACGGCGAACTCGCGGCGGGCACGTTGGCGGAGGTCGACGAACTCGTCGGCATCGGCCAGGCGCTGGCGGACACCGGCGCCGGATTGTTCTCGGTCGCCTCCGACATGTTCGACGCCCGCTCGGAGTTCGAGTGGATGACCACGGTGTCGCGCGAGTCCGGTCGGCCTGTGACCTTCGGGTGTCTGCAGAGCCCGGTGCAGTCGGACAACTGGGTCGAGTTGTTGGATCTGGCCCGAAGCGCCACGGCTGAGGGAGCGCGCATTGTGCCTCAGGTGGCTGGCAAGCCCGCGAGCGTCATGTTCGGTTTCGAGTCGTCGTTGCACCCATTCCTGCATCACCGCGCGTACAAGGCGATTGCGCATCTCCCGTTCGCCGAACGAATCGCCAAGCTGAAATCGCCGGAGGTGCGTGAGGCGATCCTCGCCGAACGGGTCGAGTATCGGGGATTTCAAGCGATCCTGTTCGAGGGGTTCGAACGGCTCTATCCGCTCGGTGATCCGCCGCAATACGAGCCGGAACCCGAGGCCAGCGTCGCGGCGATCGCCCGTCGAACGGGTCGCCATCCCCGCGAGGTGGCCTACGACCTCATGTTGGAATCCGACGGGAGAGCCTTGTTGTATTTCCCGCTGTTGGGTTATGCCGACGGCGACTTTGGAGCCATCGAGGCGATGTTGCGCGACCCGGACACGGTGCTCGGCCTCGGCGATGGCGGCGCCCATTGTGGGGTGCTCTGCGACGCAAGCCTGCCCACCTACATGCTCACCCACTGGGCGCGGGACCGGACCCGCGGAGCGCGGCTGAGTATCGAGGAAGTGGTGCACCATCAGACCCGCCGCACCGCCGCGCTCTACGGGTTCGACGATCGGGGGCTGGTCGCCCCCGGGTACCTCGCCGACCTGAACATCATCGACTTCGACGCACTGAGGATCGCTCCCCCTGAGATGGTCTACGACCTGCCCGCCGGTGGTCGGCGGTTGATCCAGCGTGCGGAGGGATACGTGGCGACCATCAAGAGCGGTGTCGTCGTGCGCGAGCACGACGAACCTACCGGCGAGCGTCCAGGACGCCTGTTGCGCGGCGGCCAACCGGCGCCGAGCCGCATCTGAACCGTCGTCGACGACGGCGCAACGGTTCGGGCAGCGCCCCAAGGCTGAACGGTTCTCGACGGGAAGCCCGCGCCGGTAGCGTGGACTCACGATGATCCTGGTCGACCTCGTCAAGGTGGGCGCCTCTCGCCCCGGAAAACCGCTGTTCGAGGACCTGTCCCTCACGATCAACACCGGCGACCGCCTCGGCATCGTCGGCATCAACGGGTGCGGAAAGTCCACGCTCATGCGGGCGATGGCCGGCATCGAATCGCCGGAGTCGGGCGCAGTTCGCTTTGGCAACGGTGTGCGAATAGCGGCTCTGGATCAAGAGCCGCGGTTCGAGGGCGGAACGGTGCACGAAGCCGCCGGTGCGACATGGGAATCCGACGCGGTGCTCGATCGGCTCGGCATGGGGGCGTACCTCGACGTGTCGGTCGATCGGCTCTCCGGCGGGCAATCGAAACGCGTGGCCCTCGCCCGTGCGCTGGTGGCCGAGTCGGACCTGCTCATCCTCGACGAGCCGACCAACCATCTCGACATCGACGCCATCGCCTGGCTCGAGGAGCGTCTCGAGGCCTACAACGGCGGTCTCGTGATGGTCACCCACGACCGTCACGTGCTCGATCGTGTCACCAACCGGGTGCTCGAACTCGACCGGGGCCGGGCCTATCTTCACGACGGCGGCTACGACACGTATCTGGAGAACAAGGCAGATCGCGCCGCTCAGGCCGCACGAGCCGAGGAAGTGCGTAAGAACCTCGCGCGCACCGAGTTGGCGTGGCTGCGGCGTGGGGCCCCTGCGCGTACTTCCAAGCCGAAGCACCGTATCGCCACGGCAACGGCCATCGTTGAGGGCAGGGCCCAGGCCGAGGCGCGAACCGGAGACCTGCCGCTGCACTTCGGCACGCCGAGGCTGGGCAATGAGGTCGTGGAACTGCATGACGTCGGGCATCGGTGGGATGAGGGCTCGCCGTGGCTATTCGAACACGTCGATCTGTTGTTGGATCCGCGTGAGCGGCTCGGCCTCGTCGGCCCGAACGGCACGGGCAAGTCGACCTTGCTCGAAATCGTCGCGGGCCGAATCGATCCGACTGCGGGACGGGTGAAGGTCGGCCAGACCGCGAAGGTCGGCTATTTCGACCAACGAGGACGTTCCCTCGACCCCGAGGCTCGGGTGCGTGAGGTCGTCGCCGGTCCCAACCGAACGCCGGACTACACCGACGCCGCGTTGATGGAGGCGTTCTGGTTCGACGGGGATGCCCAATACGCCCCGGTTCGCTTGTTGAGCGGCGGCGAGCGTCGCCGCCTGCAGTTGCTCGTCACCCTCGCCGAGAAGCCGAACGTGTTGCTGCTCGATGAGCCGACGAACGATCTCGACCTCGACACCTTGCGGGCACTCGAGGACTTCCTCGATGAGTGGCCGGGGGCGCTCATCGTGGTCAGCCACGACCGTGCCTTTCTCGAGCGCACGGTCGCCGACGTGATCGTCATGGACGGTACCGGCTTCGCTGGCCGTCGTCCGGGCGGGTACGCGGCCTACGAGGAGGAGCGTCGAGCCGCCCCGAGGCGCCGAGGTTCGGTCGCCGCAGCGAGAGCCGCCAGTACGACGGGTGGAGGGGGCAAGGCGAGAGCGTCGAGCGAGACGAAGGCGAGCCGGTCATCGGGCAGCGCCGAAGGTGGCGAGAAACTCCGCAGCCCCTCGACGTTGCGGCATCGGTTCCGAGCGGTGGAACGCGAGACAGAGACGCTTCAGGCGGAGCGTGATCGGATCAACGCCGAACTGGTGGAACATGCATCGGATCACGTGCGTCTGGCAGGGCTGGCGGCCGAGTTGCAGGCGGTCGTCGAGGCCCTCGAACCGATCGAGGAGGAGTGGCTGGAGCTGGCCGCCGAGGCCGAGGAACGAGGGCTCGACCTCAGCTGAACCCCGCTGAACCGCGCCCGCCCCGCCCGCCCCGCCTGTTCTCCGATAACCAGTGGTCGTGATCACGACCACTGGTTATCGGAGAACAGGCGTCTGGGGTGGGCTCAGGTGTCGGGGTTGGACTCCTTGGCCGCCCAGGAGAACACGCCCTTGGCCATGGTCGATCGCTCAACCTCGGCCCGGCGACCGAAGATCGCGGCGCGGGCGCGGCGCACCTCGACTGAATCCGGCGCGGCGAGCGAGGCCGTTTCGATGAGGTGGCTGGCGAGGCGGAACTCGTCCCCTTCAGCGAGTTCGAGCGCTCGCTCCACGAGGCGGTCAGCGCCGCCGGCGAGCGCCGCGATCTCCGACGCGACGGCAGCGTCGGGCGCCGGTTTCAGGTTCGCCGGGTTCCCGTCGTACCAGCCGCCGTAGAGACGCCAGATGTTGCGAACGATGAACTCCGGCTCGTCGTAGACGGGTTGCAGCCAGGGCCGATCCTCCAGATCGGTGGGTGGCCGAACGGTGGCCAGGATGTCGGTGAGGCGCGCCCCGGCGTTCATCATCTCGATCGTCTGATCGAACAGCGACTCGAGGTAGCGGGCGGTGTCCTCCAACACCGTTCGAACCCGTGCGGCTCCGGCGATCGGCAACCCATGGCCGGGAAGCAGATACTCCGGCTCGAGGGCCGCCATCGCCCGAAGCGCAACCGCCCACTCGTCGCAGAAGCGCTGGACCTTCTGGGGGTTTCCGCAGTTGGGGCTGGCCCAGATGAACAGATCGCCGGTGCACAGCACCTTCTCCTCGGGAATCCACACCCAGGTCGAATCGTCGGTCTCGCCGCGATCGTGACGCAGTTGGAGATCGACCGATCCCACCGACGTCGAAGTCGTCGACCGGTAGGTCTCATCCGGATAGCGGTAGTCGCCCGGGAAGAACGGCGCATCGAGCTGGAACTGACGCTGATTGATGACGCCGTTGTACCCGTTGGTGAGGTCGTAGCGACGAAAGCGATCGGCGACGGCCTCGTGTGCGATGACCTTCGCCGACCCGTTGCCCTCGGCCTCGAAGAGCTTCACGGCATAGATGTGGTCGACGTGGCCGTGGGTGAACACCGCGGTGCGTAGCGGGTTGGGTGTCCAGCGTCGGGTTGCGTCGACGATGCCCGGCGCATGCAACGGGCTGCCGGCATCGACGATGCCGAGTTCATCGCCGTCGCGAATGGCGGTGACGTTGGCGAATGTCTCCATGAACGCAACACGATCCGAGATCGGTTCCAGGGTCGTTTTCGAGGCGATCGACACCGGGTGGTGTTCGGCGATCGACAAGCGCCCGTCAAGGATCTTCTCCGACGTCTCGAACAAGCTGGTCATCGTGATACCCCCACGTCGCGTCGTAGCGGTGCCGCGACGACGGTGACCCTAGCGCTGTGGCTGGACACTTGTCTGGCCTCGGAATCAGTACCTGCGCCGCCGGACGAACCTGTGGGCCATCTTGCCTAACGCAGGCCGAACCCTTGAGAGCACGGCGTTCGAACGGTACGGTGGAACCGGCTCGCGTCTGTCCCTCAGGCTTGTGTGCGGGCCCGTTCTGGGAGTTGGTTGATGAAGCAGACACATGCGGCCGTGGCGGGAATCGTTGCGGTGACGGCGTCGTTGGCGTTCGCCGGAGTCGCCGGCGCTCAAGACGGAGACGGGGCGCAGACCGTCGAGAGCACCACCGTCGAGAGCACCACCGTGGAGTCCAGCACGCCCGATACCACGGCACCCGAGCAGTCGACGTCGTCGACGACGCCCGAGTCGACGGTGCCCGAGCCTGCCTCCCCGATCGAGGTGCCCGCCGATGAAGCCCCTCCGGCCGATCCCTTCGAGGTGCTTCGCGGAGTCGATCTCCCAGGTGTGGCGGTGACCTCCGGAACGTTGTCGTTTCAGGTGTCGTTTTCCGACCAGCCGGCCTCGAGCTGCGGTGGCAACCTCGCCATGTCGGGCGGCGGGATGAACGTCGCGTACGACGAAGCTGGCGGAGTGGGCGGAGCCTACGGACTGGTGGAGACCGGGTCTGGCACGTTCGGCACCCTGTTCGTCGGGTTCGGTCCGATTCCGGTCGGCGTCGGCATCATCAGCGTCAGCGACGAGAATTGCGAATTCGACGCCGTCGGCATCGGGACCTACTCGGCCTCGGCTTCGACAGCGGAACTCGCGGGTGTTGGAATCGGGATCCACCCGGGCGCGTATGAGACGGGCGATTACGTGAGCGAGTTCACCATCACCGCAGGCGTCGGCGCCACAGGTGGTGAGGCCACACTCGATGTCGATCGGCTCGGCGCGTTCCTGTTGCGCGATCGTCCTGGACTGAATCTGGCGTTGCCAGGATCGCCCTCGGTTCCTGCCACCCCGCCAATGCCTGAGACCCCGGCTGAAACCCCGGTCGTGCCGGGCGAGCCTCAGACGCCCACGTCGGCCGAGCCGCCAGCCACCGCACCGACCGCACAGTAAATGGTGGGCGCCGCTTCCCGGTGACCCAACGTCTCGACGGGCCAGGGAGCCCGTGAGCCGCACACACGTGCAGGCCCAATTCGGTTTCGCGTTATGGTGCCATCTCTATGGACTTCGATGATTCACCGGAACAGGCGGAGTTTCGTCGAGAGGCCCGCGCCTGGCTCGACGCGAACGCGGAGGTGCGCGATGGCGAGTCATCGATGTGGCGCGCGCTCCGCCCACAGAACGATGCCGACGATCGCTGGGCGTTGCAGCGGGCGCGGCAGTGGCAGGCGACCAAGTACGGGGGCGGCTACACCGGGTTGCACTGGCCGGTTGAGGTTGGTGGTCGCGGGCTGAGCCCCCACATTGCGGGTGTGTTTAAGCAAGAGGAGTCCCGCTACGACGTTCCGGCGAACGCGTTTCAGGTCGGCGTGGACATGGTCGGGCCCACGTTGATCCGCCATGCGTCGAAGGATCTGTGCCGCCGCCACCTCGACACGACGCTGCGTGGCGATGACTTCTGGTGTCAGCTCTTCAGCGAGCCCGGGGCGGGTTCGGATCTGGCCGGTCTGACCACCCGTGCGTTTCGAGACGGAGACCGCTTCATCGTCAACGGTCAGAAGGTCTGGACGACGACCGCCCACTGGGCAACCCACGGTCTTCTGTTGGCCCGGACCAATCCTGAGGCACCGAAACACAAAGGGATCACCGCCTTCGTGGTCGACATGTCGACGCCGGGAATCGACATTCGGCCGCTACGTCAAGCCGACGGCGCGGAGCACTTCAACGAGGTGTTCCTCACCGACGTGGAGATCCCCGCCGACAACGTCGTCGGAGCGGTTGACGATGGCTGGGCGGTGGCCCACACGATGTTGTCGAGTGAACGGTCGGCGATCGCTGGTGGGGGCATGGTCCAGTTCGACGAGATCTTGATGCTGGCGCGAGACCGCGACCGCGGCGAGGACCCGCTCGTTCGACAGGACCTCGCGCGCCTGTATTCATATTTCGAGATCTCTCGATTCCTCGGCTATCGGGTGCAGACGGCGCTGAGCCACGGACGCACACCTGGCCCGGAGAGTTCGGTGATGAAGTTGCACATCAGCCGCCAATACGAATTCGGCGGAGATGTGATGATGTCGATTCTCGGAGCTGCCGCCATGTCCTGGGGCGACAGCGCTCCGTTCGGCGGGTTCTTCCAAGGGGTTTTCATGGCGCAGTGGGCGCCGAGAATCGGGGGCGGAACGGACCAGATTCAACGCAACATCGTCGGTGAGCGAGTACTCGGACTGGCGGGGGAGCCGCGTCGCGATCGTTGAGAGGCGCCCGAGAGGCGCCCCAGATGCGGTCGGCGAAGCGCTACAGCAACCCGAGCGCAACGGCGGACACGACGAGTGCCATCGTTCCGACAAAGTCGACCGAGGCGGTGACCAACGGTGTCCCGTAGGTATCGGGGTCGACGTTGAAGCGCCACGCTCCGACGGTTGAGTAGTACGCGAGGGTGGCGACGAACGCGAGGGTTGCGACCGACGCCAGGCAACTCGTGAGCAACAACCACCAGAAGCCAGGCGCAGCAGCGTGGCCGGAAAGGTTGGTTGCGAGCCAGGCTCCGAACACGTTGAACACGAGCAGCGGCACGGCGAGCCCGAAGATGGAGGAGGCATCGAGTCTGGCCTGTGTGCCGGGCATCAACGTCGGTGAGACGAGGCCGATGTGGAGGTTGGTGGCGATGCGGCCACAGAGAATCCCGCCGAGGGCTCCCGCCGATGACACGAACGCCGGCTGCAGAACGCCGATGGCGGGAACGATGGCCAGCAGGTTCTCCTGGCGCTGCAACACGACGCCGGCGAACGCGCTCAGGATCAGTGCGAAAAACAACACCGGAAGCGACTCGCGAAACACCTGACGGGTCAGGTCGAGCGCCGAGCGCCATGTCCAGATGCCGATAACAACCGCGGAAACGATGATGAGAAGTCCCAGGAACGAGTCGACGTTGTGGCCACCGACGAGTTGTGCGGCGAGCCACAACGCCGGAATCGTGATGCCGTCGCCGAGGGTCGACACCGTCGGCGCGACGAGGTAGTCGAGGTCCCACTCGTAACGAACGGCACCGATGGTCAACAGGACGGTCGCGGCGGCGACGACGATCGACCCGAGCAGTCCACCGATACCCGACACCATCGTGAGCTCGAGCATCGAAATGTCCTGCGATGTACCGAGGGCCAGCCCGAGCACCTTCGCAATCGCGGCCAGCACGACGCTCATCACCAGCGTCAGGCTGAACGACACCAACAGGTTCTGGCCGAGTACGGAATCCCGCTTGAACGACACGCGGAAGGTGCCGGTGTGGATCGCGGTCGACAGACGGTTGCCGAGGGTTGAAAACACGTTGCCGCGAAGCCCGATTGCGGCCGGAACCATGATCAAAAGCGGTGACAGGTTGTGCCAGGTGTCCTGAAAGCCGACGAGCATCGCGCCGGCGGCGAAGCTTGTCGTCGAGTTCAGGGCGAGCGCGGAGACGCTTTGGCGCGCGGCGCCCCCGGTCGGACCGAGTAGGTCGACCAGCCGCCGGGCGAGGCGATCAGGGCGCAACGCCCCCAGTGATCCGTCGGAACGCGCCATGGTGCCGCGATGACGTTAGACCCGGCGCGCCGACCGATCGCGCCAGCGGCGCTTCGTCAGCGCCAAGTCAGCACGGTGGCGCGCTCGGCATTGGAGGCGGACAGAAACAGCGAACGGCCAGGAGATGCTCGCGGGGCTCGAAACTCGACGACGGTGGTGTCGTCGGCCGCTGCTGGAGGGAGGCGACACGCGACGGCATCGCCGGGTTCGGCAGCGGCACACGACGTCCCGTCCTCGCCGGCACCGTCGGTCGCTCCGCTCAATTCGACAGAATCTGCGGCCTGGGTGGCCGATGGCGTCTGCAGACGAACCGAGACGGTTGCGGCGTCGCTCGACGCTGACTCGATGAAGCCGACGACGTTCCACGGGGGCCGCTGGATCACCTCGACGGCCGCAGGGTAACGCTGCTGCCATCCGGCGTCGGCAGTTCCGAACACCCCGGCGCTGGCCTGGGTGCAGGGCCGGTCGGCGAGCGTGATTCCGAGGTAATCCCACCCGATATCGGCGGCGCCCGTGGTGGGGTCGTACCGGTGGGTGGAGAGCCGAGCCAACACCCGATAGGACACGCCTTGGTCCAAATCGAAGGTTCGCTGTCGTGCCTCGCTGTCGTAACCGTCGAGTTCGTAGACCACGTCGTCGTTGACCAGCGCGCTGGTGGTCGGGCCGACTGCGACGTAGGCCGCATCGCCGAGACCGGCCGCGCACACCTTGTAGGTGCCAGAGGTCGCCGGCGTGATTTCGGTCAACCATTCATAGGAGCCGACAGCGCTGGATCGCATCGCGTCGGAAAAGCGCTCCAGCACCCGCTCGGAATTCGGATCGAGCGGGGGACTTCCGCTGGTGCCACAGCCGCTGCTCGGTGATGCCATGTTCGGGCTCCGGGCATCGAGCGCCCAGCAACTCAGGAGCGGGCTACCGGTGATTCCGTACCCGAGTGCCCAAGAGCGCTCGCGGATCTCGCCCGCGTTCAGGTCGGCGAGTTGGCTGACCGGAGCGAGGAAGTAGCTGTCGCGTGCTCCCACGGCTGCGCCGGGGGAGGGCACCGAGAGTCCGACGGTGACGGTGCGTGATTCGCCGCTGCCGAGCGATCCGACCGGACAGATCACCTGCCCGACGTTGAGTTCGCACCCAGCGCTGGACGTTGCACGATCGAACACCACATCGTCGCCGAGCTTGAAACGCATCACGACATCGTCGACGGTGCCTCCGCCGCGGTTCCGCACCACAGCGGAGGCTTGTCGTGTCGCCCCGTCGCGCAGGATCACAGCACCGCTGACGTCTTCCAGGATGAGATCTGACGTGTCGATCGGTGGGACGAACCGTTGGGCGGTGACGCCCCCACCGCCGGTGTCGGTGACGTTGTCCGCGGACTCCTCGGTTGAGGCCGAGTTGAAGGGGCGGGCGAGCACGACCAACGCGAACGTGCCGACGGCGACGGCGGATACGGCGCGTCGGGCTCGGCGGCGCCGACATGAGGTTGAGATTTCGACCACCGGCGCACTCCTCGGGGGCTTCGTCGTGTCGCAGGTTGCAGTCAAGCGTTGTCGAGGTCGATTGACCAGTTCGTTGGGCGATATTGCCTATCAAGTCGGACCAAACGGCGCCTCTTGAACGTGCGTTCAACAATTATGGGAACGCGTTCTAGTTCTGTGGTATTCCTTTTCCATATGAAGAACGAGCTCTGCGAACGCCTCGGGATCGAGTTCCCGATCTTTGCCTTCACTCACTGTCGCGACGTTGTCGCTGCCGTCTCCAACGCCGGGGGTCTCGGCGTGCTCGGCGCCGTGGGCTACACACCTGAACAGCTCGAAACCGAGCTGGCGTGGATCGACGAACACGTCGGTGACAAGCCCTACGGCGTCGACATCGTCATCCCGATGAAGTACGAGGGGATGGACGCCGACATGGATCCCGACGCGCTTCAGGACATGTTGCGCGACATGATCCCCGCCGAGCACCGGGCGTTCGTCAAGAAGCTTCTCGCCGATCACGACGTCCCAGAGCTCCCCGACGGCGAGTATCCCGAACTGATCGGTTGGACCGAGGCGACCGCCGGCCCGCAGGTGGAGATCGCGCTGTCGCATCCCAAGGTGAAACTCATCGCCAACGCGCTCGGAACCCCTCCCGCCGACATCGTCAAGGAGATCCAAGACAGCGGCCGTCTCGTCGCCGCGCTGTGCGGTTCGGTCAAGCACGCGATCGGCCACAAGGAAGCCGGCATCGACATCGTCATCGCCCAGGGCGGCGAGGGCGGCGGGCACACCGGCGACGTCGGTTCGATCGTGTTGTGGCCACAGGTTGCGGACGCGATCGCCCCGACCCCGATGCTGGCGGCGGGCGGCATCGGTTCCGGTCGCCAGATGGCAGCTGCCATGGCGATGGGCGCAGCTGGTGTGTGGACCGGATCGTTGTGGCTGACCGTCGAGGAAGCCGACCTCCCCCCGGCGCAGATGCAACAGCTCCTCGACGCGACCAGCCGTGACACCGTGCGCAGCCGCAGCTTCACCGGCAAGCCGTGCCGGATGCTGCGCAACGAGTGGACCGACGCGTGGGAGAACCCCGAGAACCCGCAGCCACTCGGCATGCCGCTGCAGTTCATGATCACCGGTGAGGCGGTCGCCCGAGGGCACCACTACCCCGAACAGGCGGCGAAGGTGCAGTTCAACCCGGTCGGCCAGGTCGTGGGCATGATGAACAAGGTGCGCCGTACCCGCGACGTCATCTTCGAGATGGTCGAGGAGTACATCGATGCCTCCGGCCGTCTCCAGGAGTCGTTGTCGGAGTAGCCGGGCCGGGTGGCCTCCACGCCGGTGGCTACCATGCGCCTCATGACGTCGCAGCGCCCCGCCCTTGGCAACGTAGCGACCTACAACATCCACCACGGTGCCCCACCAAAGCTGATGGCGGCGCGCCCTGGTTGGCTGCGAGCCGTGCGCGGCCTCGACGCCGACATCCTCGCCGTGCAGGAGGTCGACCGCTTCAACCCTCGGAGCGGATTCGTCGATCAGGTCCGCCTGATCGCGCGCGCCACCGGCCTGTGCCCAGTCTTTGCCCGAACCCGCCGGATGTTCGGCGTTGGGCAATACGGACATGCGCTGTTGTGCCGCGAGGCACCGAGCGCCGTCGAACTCGTCAAGCTGCCGGAGTTCGGCGGGGAGCGGCGGCTGGCGATTCTTGCGGCGCTCCGGCTCGCCGGCGCGCCGATCAGCGTCGCCGCGGTGCACCTCCACAATGAACCCAGGGTGGCCTCAGCCCAACTGGAGGTCGTCGTGGAACGGCTGTTGCGACGCCCCGGACCACATCTGCTGATCGGAGATCTGAACCTCGGCCCCGGTCGGATCGGCGGCCGCCTGCAACTGGCCGGGTTGAGCGCGGTCGGGAGCCCGCACACCTTTCCGAGTTGGGAGCCGAAGCGGCAGATCGACTGGATCGTCGGCTCCGGACTCGACGTCGGACCGGTGTGGGTGGGGGCGGCGGCGACGAGCGATCACCTGCCGTTGCTCGCCGAGGTACGCAAACACGATGCCTCTGACGTGCCCTCAGACCTCCTCGGGGGTCCTTGATCGCGGGGGTGCCCATCTTTATGGTGGGGCTTCGGGCAGGTCGCGCACGCCGCGACGCTGTGATCGAGAGGTGATGATGGGGTCGTCGGAGACGGTGCGCGCAGAGATAGTCGACGTCGTGGAAACGGGCGCGACGCGTTCGTCCGAACGCGTCATCCTCGATCTGCGAAACGAAGGTGGCGCACACACCCCCGAAGCGGTCTCGGCGACCCAGGCCGCGACCCGCGCTGCCACGATGGAACCGGCGACGGGCGCCGATGTCGCGGAGATTCGCCGGCGACCGTCCGCGTTGCGCGGCAAGGTGGCTGTCGTCACCGGGGGGTCGAACGCGACCGGCCGCAGTATCGCGCTGCAACTCGCCGCCGAGGGTGCACGCGTCTGCGTGATCGGAGGCGACGTCGCCGAACTGCGTGCGACCGTGGGGATGGCGGGCAGCGATGCCGCAATGGTGTTCCTGCAGTGCGACGTCGGAAGTGCGGCGGAAATCGACGGCGTCGTCGACTTCATCCACCGGTTCGATCGCCCCGTCGACCTTGTCGTTCACGCCGAGCAGGTGAGCGTTGCCGGTTCGCTCGAGCGGGGGTCGGTTTCGGACCTCGACGAGCAGTATCTGGTCAACGTGCGTGCCCCGTTCCTGTTGACCCAGCGACTGCTCGGGCGTCTGCGTGAAGCGCGTGGCCGAGTCGTGTTCCTGAATACGGCCTGCGGCGACGGTAACGGTCAGCATCGTCTCATCTCGGGCTCGGTGCGAGCGTTGGCCGACGAGTTGCGTGACGAAGTGGGCGACGTGATCGCTGTGACGACGGTGACGAGCGCCCCTGGCGTCGCCGCTGATGATCTCGCCCGGGTCATCGTCGACGCCGTGGCGTCACCGGCACACCTCGAGGTCGGCGAGATTCGTCTCCGGGCCAGGGTGAGTGGCCATGACCTTGTTCCTGGCTGAACCGGTCGACACCGTGCCCTCGCGACGTCGCGGCGACGCGATTCCCTGTCGCCGTCCCGGATGCGGGCGTCCGTCGACCGTATTGATTCGCTACGACGCCGCAGGCGGTCAGGTCGTCATCGACGCGGTGACGAGCGCTCACTCGCAAGCGGAGGTCGAGACGTTGTCGCCGGCCCAACCGCTGTGTGACGAACACGGCGAACGTCTTCGCGCACCGCAGGGATGGGTCGTTGTCGATCACCGACGCCCCGCGCGGTTGTCGGAGGACGGGGCGCCGGGTCGGCCGGCGTCGAGTGCCGCGAGCCCATCGGCGAACTCGGCGAGTTCGGAACTCGGTCCCGACCAGCGGCGCAGGTCGCGTCGGTGGGGGGAGTTCGGACGCATGCCGAGCGAGCGTCAGGTAACGCCGACGGAGCCGGTCTTCATGACCGACGCCTTCGCCGCGGCGCTGGCCGAACCCGCTCCCGAACCCATCCCCGAACCGATGGCGTCTGGCCCACCGAATGCGTCGCCGCAGCCGGCCGGGTCGGAGTCTGCTCCACCCTATGAGAACGCGCCCTATGAGAACGTGCCGGAGCGGATCATGCCCGAACCGACGGTTCAGGAGGCACCGCCTCGCCCGAGCCGTCGCCGACCGGCGGCGAAGCGCTCCGAGCAATCCGGCGACGAGCCCGACATCCTCAAGCCGAAAGGTGGGATGTTGGCTCGGGCGTTCGGGGCGTCGGGGGAGCAACGTTCGGTGCTCACCGAACCCCTGGGCAAGCCGTCGCCCGACGAGGCCGACCAGACTGACCAATCCGACCCGCCAGGCGAGTCTCGGCCGTAGTCGCTGGCGTAGTCCGGCCGGGAGCTTTGCAGGGTATGGGTAAGGGACATGTTCTGAGCGTCTCAGGTTTGGGGGCAGGATCTTTGAACGAACGTCGACCGACCATTCATGGCCCGCTAAATTGTCCAATATTCAGACTTGCGAAAGGGCGGAGTTCCTGAATGATAAAGAAGCCAGCGACTATGCTGGCAGCGTTGGTCACGTGTTTCCTGACGCCGATGGCTAACGCGGCTGCGGAAACAATCCCAACAACAGCGCCACCAGCAATCATAACAACAGCGCCGCGGGCGGGAGATAGCGAACCGATAGCGGAGGAGAGTCCAACGTGCTCGCCGTCGGTCACGTTCAATGGGCCGACCGAATCAGCACGACAGTTTGGAAGGACTGATTCTCAGCGTGGCGCTGTTGCAGCACGCCTAGTCGATCAGACCGAGAAATCTTCTAGCCCGGGCGCAGATGTGCTCAAAGTCGCCCCGTCTGCGCCAGACGATACTTCGTTCGCGACCGTTAGAGGCAATGGAGTGCTTCAGGTTATTGGGCAGGTCGAACCTCAGACTGATTCGCTCCAGGTTGAATTCGCTCATCACTCCACCTGCGGAGCAGAGCCAGAGGTAGTCGTGGCCCCGGATGGGCGATCGGCGACTGTCCGAGTAGCGGACGACCAGCCCGCGGTCTACGTGGGTGCGCCTTGGGCCATCGACGAGACAGGTAAGGAGTTGCCTACGACCTTTACGTCCAAAGGTGCATCGCTGATCCAGACCGTGGACACAAGTCAAGCAATCGGTCTTGTGGTGTTCGATCCGACTTATAGTTCGATTTCATGTTCCGGCCACTGGTCGGCATTGGATGCGTATACTTACCTGGACTTGAATACCGATGGCATGGCACATTGCCCGGTGTTCGCGATGCTCCGGGCTTGGGCGATGGCCTACAACACCGAGGGCGGCGACTACCTACCGGTTTGGGCGCATGAGACTAACGTAGCAAATGATTTCGGCCCGGTCGCAGTCAAACAAGCTGGCGGATGCTCATTCTCCCCTGATACCGGTTGGGCATGGGACTTTCAACTCCCATGCAAGGCTCACGACTATTGTTATGATCTTCGGCGCGCGGCATTTTCAGGCACCGTTTCCGATAAGGACTGCGATGATGCCTTCCTATTTCTTATGGAGGCGCACTGCAATGACCGGGTATTCTATGCTGACTGTCGGATCATACGCGACATTTTCTACGCGTTTGTGAGAGACGCGACGGTGGTTGCCTATGCCAATCCTGGCAAGGTCAAAGTTGTCAATCGACAAACAGGAAGTGTGTCGATGTCGAAGGGCCATCGAGTGCAGACGGCGCACCGCTTCAGCAGTGGTCATGCCTTGCGGTGACCAATCAGATTTACCGAATCTTCCCTGGCGGTCAGGCGGGAATGTTCAACTTCCATATTCCATTCTCGGGAGAATGTGCCGGAGCAGTTTTCACGGTTGGCCAGCTGCCATGCAGTACCCACCGTGATTACTTGGACATGCAGATCCGAGGTGCGCTGAACATAGACAGGTACTCGATCCGGCCAAGGTTCAACACCGGCAGTTGTTGGAGGGTTCCGCTTTCATCTGGTGACGGCGTTGATCTTCAGAATATTGCTCCGTGCGACGATACAAACAATTGGTACCTTTGGAGGATCGATGCGACGCTATAGAGCGATGGCGCTGACTGCCTGCACCCTCTTGCTGTCAGCGGGGTGTGGTTCAGCCGATAACGACATCAACACTGGGTCACCGACGCCTTCATCGGAGACCGCCGTTCCGGCGCAAAGCGTTCCTGATGCGGAGGTTCCCTCTCAACCGGAGGACGACGCGTCCGCCGAAATCGATTGGGGTGCGGTCGTCTCGAGGCCGAACCCCTATACGCCGGATGGTGCGGGAGGAAGTCTGTGTTGGGCCGCGTCCGAGCTTGGCCGGTTGGCGATGACGGTTCAGATGGTCCCCGAGAAGTACGACAGCGCCGCCCTCGCTGCGATTGTTCCGGAGATGCGGGCGCAACTGGAGCGTGCCCGGACGTCGAATGTGATGGAAGACCCGACTGCTGCGCAAATGCTCAACTCGTCCTCCAACGTCGTTGACAATCTCGCCAACGCCGTCCAACAAGGAGCAACGAGCGCTGATCAGATCTTTGAAGTTATGAAGGGCTTCGAGACCCCTTCCACTAATACCGGCTTCCAATGCTCATGATCCTGGCCTCTGCCGGAACCTCGTAGGCAGCGCGATTGATGGCCTTGAGGGCGCTGGAACTCACCGACGTGACGTTCGTTAGTGGCGGTCGAGTGGTGTCAAATCCGGCTCTCCTGACGTAGGTGTGGGTCATGCTGTGGGAACGGTTGTTCGTTCGTGTGGGAGTTTGAGGTGGATGGGTCCGGCTCCGAGCATGACGAGGGCGAGGGCGGCATCGGCGGAGTGGAAGCCGTAGGCCCGTCGGGTGATGAGGCGGACTTTGGTGTTGAGGCCTTCGACTCGGCCGTTGCTGATGCCGTGTTCGATGGCGTTCAGGATGAGGTCTCGGCGGTGACGCATCGTCTTGGCGGACTTGATGAACGGGGCGAGACGGGATCGCTGTGCGCGGGCACACCACCGGTCGAGCAGTTCGGCGGCTTCGTCGCGGGTGAGGTCGCCGGCGAAGATCGCCCGGAACTGTTCCTTCATCTCATATGCCCGCCAGATCCCGCCGCGGGTCCGTCGGATCTTGGCGAGCTGGGCAGCTTGGGTGATGCTCCTATGTCAATCGGGCGAGGTCGTCGAGGAGGATTCGGTGGAATCGTCGGGCGAGTGCTCGTTTGAGGCAGCGCATGATTTCTGTGCGTGAGAGGCTTTCGGCGGTGCGTCGGGCGGCGTAGGTCTTGGTCTCGGGGTGGTGGGCGAGGCGGACGAGTGCGACGGTCCAAAGTGCGTTGTTGGCTTGGCGGTCACTGCCACGGTTGAGGCGATGGCGGGTCGTCTTGCCTGACGAGGCCGGGATGGGGCTGACACCGCATAGGGCGGCGAATGATGCTTCGGTCGCGCAACGACCGGGATTGTCGCCGGCGGCGACAATCAGCTTCGCGGCCACGTCGGGGCCGACACCGAACTCGTCGAGCAGTGTCGGAGTCGCGAGGTGCACGAGGCGGTCGAGTTCGGAGTCGAGCCGGTCGATTTCAGCGGTGAGTTCGAGCCATCGTTTGGCGAGGGACCGGATCGCGCGGCGGGTTGCCGAGACCGGGTCGGTGTCGTCACCGGGACGCCAGCGTGTAGCCCGCTCGGCGCGTTGAGGGGCTTTGAGGTCGCGGAGATCGTCGCGGATCGCGTCGGGCGCGGTGAGGACCAGATCACGGATCTGCAGCGTGGCTTGGGTGCGGGCCTTGATCGCTGAGCGGCGCACAACCTGGGTGACCCGTATCGATTCCACGATCCCGTCACGGGCCTTTGGTGTCGCGGTGGCCTCACCGGACAATACCGCCTTGGCTGCGGCGTGAGCATCAGTGGGGTCACTCTTGCCGTGACGACGTCGGTGTTGACGGTTCGGGCGGTTGACTTCGATCACTTCTATCCCATCTGCAGCCATAGACGCTGCGAGCCCCGCGCCGTAGGTGCCGGTGCCTTCAACCCCGGCCCGCCGGACGTCACCGAACTGGCGGGCCCAGGTGCAGAGTTGGCGGTAGCCACGGCGGGTTGTGGGGATCTCGAGTTCGCCGAGAACGCGACCGACATGGTCGATCGCCACGGCAACGTGGATCTCTGCGTGGGTGTCGACACCGACGATGACTTCGGTGATTGGTTCTGACATTGTGGTGGGGCTCCTTCTGTAACGAGTGGGGGCACCACCGGCCGGGACGGCGGACAAGACATTGATGGCGTAGCTGTCGAGGCTCCTATGAGGTCACGTTCGTCCGACCGGTCGGTGCGCGTTCTGGTTCGGTGCGAGGCCGACAGATCACTCAAAAGGCATCACGCCAGTCAGTGGCAGGGTCAGACCCCGCACCGAACCGGAACCAGGCCATCCTGATCTCAATGTCAGTGAGGTCGTCGGGGTTCTTCAGTAGCGCCCAGCGGGCCCCTTTGAAGTCTTTCGCCCACCGGTCATCGGGTAGGCGGCGGAGCTGTTGCCACAGGTCGCGGCGGACCTCGTCGAGGGCGTCACCGACGAGTTTCACGACATGGAATGGATCGGCGCAGATCACCGCGTTCGGGGCGTGCCCGTCGGCTTTGACGGACTTGATGAACGCGGGGCCGAGATCGAGCGACACGGCCTCGAGCTGTTTGCTGCGCTCAGTTCCGAGCTCGGTGAAGAACTCATCGAGGGTCGCCGAGTCCTTGCCTTTGGCTCCCCACACGACGCACCCTCGGTCGTGATCGATGACCAAGGTCAGGTACTTGTGGTGGCGGCGCCAAGAGATCTCATCGACCCCGATACGAAACAGACCATCGAGACGGTGCGGATCCAGCTCGGTGGCGACCACGCGTTCACACGCCCGCCCGACGGTGCGCCACGACACTCGACACAGCCGGGCCACCGACGTCTTGTCCGTGCGGGTGGCCAACCATGCCAGCAGATCGTCGAAGTCCGACGTGAGATGCGCTCCGGGTCGGGCGAACGGCACTGCTTCGACCACCACCCCGTGGGTCGGGCAACACAACCGACGCAGAGTCGCTCGGATATGAACACGCCACACCCCGAGATCGAGATGACGCCAAGACGACGGAGATGGTCTGGTGTCGTAACGGAAACGTGTCTCGTGGCCACAATGCGGGCACACCAGCCTCCGTCGTTTCAACGCGACATCGACGGTCACGACGTTGATCCCGAAGACGACGGCGGTGACGTTCACCCCGTCGAGGTGTAACAAGCGCTTGAATGCTGTAGTGACGCGCACGGGCACGGACCTCCAGAGTGAGATGGCTTAGACACCTCGAACTCTGGTCCCGTCCCGTGCGCGTCACGCGGACCCCAACAACCAGCCCTGCACCCAAGCGCTACCATGCTTCTCGTCGATCACCCACCCACACCAAGGTCAGGAGAGCCCAAATTCGCCCGTCAGTATCCTGCCCCATCCGAAGGCAAGGAGTAGTATTGTCGCCAGCCCGAACGCTGCAAGGAATGCGGCAGAATTCTGGACGAACCTGAGTACATGATGCGAGCGCCAACGTAGGAGTGCGGCGAGCGACCCGGCGGCGATCGTCTCCGGTCTGTTCCAAAGAAAGCCCGTTGATGTGGGTGCACCGAGAAGGCGGGCAAGCAGGCAGGCGGTAATGAATAAGCCGAGAGACCGCATTAGGACACTCGACTTGCCACGAGAAGTGACTAGAACGAGTACTGCCGGCCAAATTAAGTAATACTGCTCCTCAACGGCGAGACTCCACGAGTGTCCAAGTAGGTTACCGGGTGTTGTCGTTACCCCGATGAGGTTGGTCGTGTAGGTGGCAGTGCCGAGCACAAACTTCGCCCATAATGTCCATGGATAGGGGTCGTCGACGCCAGCCATTCTGAGGAATGAGTCGAGGCGATCTCGTCTCCATACGATATATAGAGCCGTGAATGTGACAGTCGTATAGAGTGCAGGAAAGAGTCGGAGCGAGCGCCGAGCATAGAAGCGGCGGAAGGGATAGGGCCCGGACGTGACACTCAGCTCCTGAAGAAGGAGGGTAGTGATCAAGAATCCGCTCATCGCAAAGAAGACGTCCACACCGAGTGCCCCGCCCTTGAAGAGCGTCGGATGACTGTGGCTGGCGACGACCATGACGATTGCGATGGCCCGGATCCCATCGAGTGCCGGGCGGTAGCCGAGTTCAGGCGGCGCGTGGGTGGAGGCGTGCATTGAGGTTCCGCGGGTCATGTGAATGCCGCCCGCCGTGCCAGGACGAGGAGACGCTCGTTGAAGTCGCGACCGATGGTCGGCCATCCATGATCCGCCTCCACCCATGATCGAGCAGCATTTGCGATTGTCTGTGCTTGCTTTGGGTCATTCAACAGTTGACGGGCGTGTTGGACGAGCTCCCGATCTGAGTTCCCGATGAGCGCGTGTTCTCCCGGAGTTATCGCAAGGCCGGCAACACCCTCACCGGTAGTCACCACCGGAACGCCGTAGGCCATTGCTTCAAGCACCTTTGTCTTGGTTCCAGATCCGGCGAAGATCGGGGCGACCATCAAGGCGGCACTGGAGTAGGCATCCTTGATGTCGGGGACGAAGCCTGCAATACGCACGCCGGGGCAGTCGGCGAGTTCGGTCACCGCGGAGGAACCTGGGCCGATGACGGTCAGGTGAGTTCGTGGATGCGAGGCTCGGAGATCTGGCAGTATTCGTGTGGCCAAGCGGTTCAAGGCTTCCACGTTTGGAGGGTAACCGAGGTTGCCCACGAAGAGGATCTCTTGCGTGCCCGTCGCCCGATGGGTTTGTTCTGGAAGGTCGACTCCGTTGGGAACCACAGCGACTTCGCCACCGGCGTCTCGTCGTGCAGCTGCTGCCTCGACGGCGGAGCAAGCTGTGAGCAAGGTGGACGATCTGAACGCTCTGCGTTCGGCGGAAATCCGCGTCGCCCTATCCGCGAGGAGGAGAGCGATTCGTCTGGCTCCGCGCGGACGTCTTGGGAGGTTTCGGACATCAGACCGAATCTGACTGTCAATCGCCCGACGTTCGGTATGCGCTACGTCAACGACGAGCGGAACCGTGGGTCCTTCGCCGCCCATGGTGCCGTCCGGGGCGATCACGGCTGCCAGTATCGGGGAGGCAACCCACACTACGTCAGGTTGGAAACTCCCGACTTCGGTTGCGACATTGCGACGAAGGAGCTCGACGTCAATACCTCGCCAGCTGCGCGGTAGACGTGGTTCGTGACGTTGCCGAAGCATGCGTGGACTTCTGCGGGTAGGAGCTTGGACGATGACTGCTCCACTCAGCGGCGAATCGTTGAGAGCAGCGCGATCGTCATCCGGTAGCGGCTGGGCGGTGACCAGAAGGATCTGGAGATCGAAGTCACGGTGAGCGGACTGCAAGAGGCGTAGTAGCCGGCGGCGACTTCCCGTGTTGTCCGGCACAGGCGACTTGCCGAGAACGCAGAGCAATCGCGGTCGATCGTTTGGTCGCGTCGACGAGGATGCTGGCCCGGTAGCTGGGTTCCGATCATCGGGCATCGGCCGGGAATATACCAGGGCTCGCGTTCCGCAAGTCTCGGCGTCGCCTCAGATCCGATTCGGAGTTTGCAGCGATCCGTCTGAGTGAACTCCGGTTGCTCGGCGTAGTCTTGTGCTGGTGAAGAACGAGTCGCATGCAGCGAACGGTGGGGACGGGACGGCTTTGAGCGTTGCCTTTGGAACAGACCGAAGGCGCGAGGAGTCTCTTGCCCAGGTTTGTCACCCACGCCCTTCAACGGTCCCCTTGGCCTGGCTGGTACCCTCAGTCCCGTGTTAGCTCGGTTGGCCTCTCGGTACACTCGGTGGAGCGTCGCTCGGGCCCGGATCTCGTTTTACCGTCGGCTGTCTTCCTCCCCGTTGTCAGGCGCACGTTTGGTGTCTCCTGTGCTTGCCATCGGCAATGGAACGTTCGCAGTCGCCGGAAGTCGGCTTGGCTTCTGGCCAAGCCCCTTCCTGTTCGATCGATGCATCCACCTTGAGGCCCGGAGTCTGGGGTCATCCATCACAATTGGTTCGGGGACGACGGTCAACAACGGTGCTGTCTTCATCTCGGATGGTCCGGGGATCTCGATCGGCAAAGATTGCCTGATCGGTCCAGGAGTTCAGGTGTTCGATTCGGACTTTCACCAGTTGGACCAGTCGCAACGCGAACGCGAAGCTCGCAAGGGCGCGGTGAGCGTTGGTGATCGCGTTTTCGTCGGAGCCGGCGTCATCATCTGCAAAGGCGTGACTATCGGGGAGGGGGCCGTTGTCGGCGCAGGGTCGGTGGTGACCTCCGACATACCCGCCCGTTCGGTTGCCGCGGGAAACCCCTGCCACGTGGTCGGGCCAACTGGCGAGGGAGGAGAGGCCACCGCAGGCGTGGACAGTTTCTCGGGCGCTCAGAGGTTGACTGAATGATTCACCCGACAGCCGTCGTGTCCAACGATGCAGAGATTGCCGAAGACGTTGAGATTGGCCCATTCAGCCTGGTCCACGCACGTGTGAGCATTGGTAGCGGCACTGTTATCGGCAGCCACTGTTCGATCGGTGAGCCCAGCGACCTTGCTTCTGACCGCCCGTTGGTTCTCGGATCAGGCAGTATCGTTCGTTCCCATTCGGTGCTCTATGTTGGATCGACGTTCGACGATGCGCTCGAGACAGGGCATCACGTCACCATTCGCGAGGGAGTCACTGCTGGGCCGAACTTACGCGTCGGGACGTTTGCGGATCTCCAAGGAGACTCAACGTTTGGCCGGTACGTTCGTCTGCATAGTGGAGTGCAAGTGCACAAGGGTTGTGAGGTCGGAGATTTCGTTTGGATCTTTCCGTCCGTGGTGCTGACGAACGATCCGCATCCCCCAAGCGATGTCGCTTTCGCAGGTGTGATTGTTGAGGATTACGCAGTTATCGCTGCGATGGCGTGCGTAGTCTCTGGCGTGCGAATCGGGGCACGCAGCTTGGTAGCGGCGTCAAGCACAGTGACCCGCGATGTACCTCCAAACTCGGTGGTCCGCGGGTCACCAGCGCGACGCGTCGGGTCGACCTCCGACGTCAAGCTGCGCGACGGTTCGGGGATGGCCGCATATCCGTGGACGACCCACTTCCATCGCGGGTATCCCCAACATGTGATTGAAGAGTGGGAGGGACTGCATTGAGCGCGCTCTCGGTGGCGGCAGGGGCCGTAGTGTCCGACGATTTCTCCCATGAAGCGAAATGCACGGTCGGGCCGTACGCTTTCATTGGGCCTGGCTGCGTCGCTGGCGCCGGGGTGCAGATCGAGGCGCGGGCTACCGTGATGGCTCCGGACTCTACGCCCGACGGTGGGCGGCGGCGGTTGGTTGTTGAGCCCGATGTCATCGTTGGCGCAGGCGCTGTCGTTTGCGGAGCTGAGGTTATAGGGCGGGGCGCTCGGATTGAGCCGGGTGCCGTCGTCACGTCCGATGTTCCGCCATACGCGGTGGTTGCCGGCAATCCGGCGTATGTGACGGGGTACGTTTCGCCGCCGGCTGGCACCACCCGCGGTCGGCCAGTGGAAATGGTGCACGCGCCTAGCGGAGTGGGCACTGTCGCTTTGCCGAGCGGTGCCTCACTGATCCGCTTCCCGGAGGTCGCGGACTTACGTGGCCTGCTCACCTTTGCCGAAGTCGATGGACAGCTTCCGTTCCCGGTCAATCGGTTCTTTCTCGTACACGGAGTTCCGTCGCAGGAGCTACGTGGCGAACACGCCCACCGACATCTCCATCAACTCTTGATCGCTGTGGCTGGTGCAGTGTCGGTTCTGACCGATAACGGGTCCGAACGTGAGGAAGTTCGCCTTGACGATCCGACGGTCGGTGTACACATCCCGCCGATGGTGTGGGGCGTGCAATTCCGACACACCGCCGACGCTGTACTGATGGTGCTGGCTTCAGATCGTTACGAGGCAGATGATTACATCCGCGACTACGGCGAGTTCCTCAGTGAGGTGTTGTGACGATTCCTACGGTTCCATTCCTTGACGTTGGGGCGACCTACACATCGCTCAGCAGCGAGTTCGATGCCGCATATCGGCGGGTGATGGCAAGCGGGTGGTACTTGCTCGGGCCTGAACTGGAGGCGTTCGAAGCGGATTTTGCTCGATACTCAGGTGCTGTCGCTTGCGCTGGGGTCGGGTCGGGCCTGGATGCTCTGGTCCTGTCTCTTCGCGTGTTAGAGGTGGGCCGAGGTGACGAGGTGATCGTGCCGTCGAACACCTATATCGCCACATGGTTAGCCGTTTCGGCGGTAGGGGCAACCGTGGTCCCCGTGGAGCCTGATGAGCACACGTTCAATCTGACCGCCGAGGCGGTGGGAGACGCCATCACGTCTCGCACGGCAGCTATCTTGCCAGTTCACTTGTATGGATGTCCGGCCGATGTCGTCGGTATTGATGGTGTTGCTCGTCGCCACGGAATCCCGGTAGTTTATGACGGGGCACAATCCCACGGCGCAACCGTCGGGGGGCGGCCCGTGGGAGCGTTCGGCGACCTTACAGCCTGGAGTTTCTATCCCGGGAAGAACCTCGGAGCGTTCTCTGACGGTGGCGCGGTCACCGGACGCGACCCGTCACTCGTTGCAAGGATCCGGCGACTTCGGAATTACGGGTCGGACGTGAAGTACGTCAACCAGGAGCGAGGAATCAACAGTCGTCTTGACGAATTTCAGGCAGCCGCCCTGACCCTGAAGCTTCGGCATCTCGACGACTGGAACGGCCGGCGGGCCAGCCAGGCGAGTCTCTACATGGAGGGGCTCGGCGGCCTAGACCTGCAACTTCCCAACGTCGCAAGCAACCTTGCGTCGGCTTGGCACCTTTATGTCGTACGTCATGGCGACCGTGATCAGCTTCAGGCAGCGTTGGCTGAGCGAAAGATTTCCACCCTCATCCACTACCCGATCCCTCCTCACAGCCAACGAGCGTACGAAGACCTGTCAATGGGTCCGCTGCCCGTGGCGGAACGGTTGGCTAACGAAGTGCTCAGCCTCCCGATTGGACCGCACTTGTCGCCGGAGCAGCATGAGCGCGTGGTTGAGGTGCTCAATCAACTTGTTGAGGAGCGGAGGTAATGCCGCGCGCCACAATTGCATTGCTTAATTGGAATGGCGGCGATTTCGTTCGTCCATGTGTCGAAAGCATTCTGCGACAGAACGAGCAAGACTTTGAGGTCGTGGTTGTCGACAATCACTCTGAAGATGGTTCAGTTGACGTCATTGAAACGCTACTCAGTGATTCTATGGTGCGTCATGAGGTCGTGCGTCTCGACGAGAACCGAGGAATCTGCGGTGGACTTCAGGTGGCACTGAAACGAGCGGGCGGGAAGTACTTCTTCCCGTTCGCTTCGGATGATGAAATGCTGTGGGACCGCGTGCAACGACAGTGTGATCAACTGGACGGTGCGGGGCCGTCTACGCATATTGCTGCTGGCGCGGTTGCACTGATTGGCCCAGACGGAACACCCATCAGGAATCGGATTGGACGGCCAATGACCCTCCGGCCTCCGCGCTACGACCGCATGGACCGTCTCGCAAAGGCGTGGAAGGTGCCACCAGCGCCTGGCATGGCATTTCGAACAGACGGTTTGCGTTCGATTGGCGGTTATGACTCGTCAGCACCGGTCGAGGACATCGACACCTTCATGCGGCTTGTTCTCCTCGGGGGAAGCGAGGTCGTGGCAACTTGTGAGGTCGTATCGCGGTACCGTCGTCATGCATCGAATAGTTCTCGCGACAGCGAACTTACCGGGAATGGTCTTGAGCACACGTTGCGGACGTTATTTGAATCAGGTGTTGATTTTGGAGATGCCGGAGCGGGATGGATCGAGTACTTGGACGCTCGGAGCAGGGGGTACAAGTCGCCATGGGGGCACCTGTTGGGAGCCCTCGCTACATCGCCGCTGGAACGCTCCGAAATACGTACAGCGGGCAGGGATGTTATGAAGAGTTCGATGTCCACTGGCCGACGCCTTAAGGCAGGCATTGCCTACGTGGCACCGACTATAGCAGCGCGTTGGGTTCGTCGCCAGAACCCCAAATAGTTGCCACGCCGTGGCAGGCGCAAGACACTACCGCATGCCTCATAGCTATGCTCGATTGGCGCGCTGGCTGGTTGATGGCGAGGAGATTCTATGGTTACCGAAGCATCAGAATTCGCAAGTCCGTCGCTGGCCGTCGCCGTCCGATCGCTGTACGGACGCCGACTATGGATACTGCCGGCAATAGCAGCCTCAGCGATTGCCGGAGGCCTTGCTGAGGCCGGATTTCTGCTGATTATAACGAAGGTCGGACTAGCCGCGGCCGCGGGTGAACACGCTGTCGTGCTCGCTGGTCAGTCCCGGGTATCGTTAGAAGCAGCCGCATTCGCTGCAGGTCTGCTTGTGCTCGGAAGGATTGGCTTTGGTGTTCTGGGCGGCCGACTAAATGCTGCGAACACGGCGCGCACCGTGGCCCGAGTTCGACGCGACCTTAGCAGCGCCTATTTGCAGGCAACGTGGGGCACGCAACAGACCTCTGGGGTCGGTCAACTTCAGGATCTTCTCACCACCTTTACGGGACAAATCGGCGCGCTTCTCAACGCAATAAGTAGCAGCGTGGTTTCGATATTCAACCTGAGCGCGATGTTATTGCTTTCGGTTGCAGTCGAGCCAGCGGCATCGATTGGCATCATCGTACTGGTAGGGTTGCTAGCGTTGTTGCTTCGCCCGATCCGCGGCGTGGTTTGGCGTCGAGCGGCGCGTGCGGCCGCACTCAACCTGTCGTTCGCAAGCTCTCTTAGTGAGATCTCCGATCTTGGCATGGAATACCACGTCTTCCACGTCCAGGCGGCGGTCGAGGAGCAGGTCGGGAACCTCATATCGATGAGTGAGGAAACAGACGAACGGCTTCTGTTTGCGCAGTCGCTGACTCCGACAATTTATACCGGCTTGGCGTACGTAGCGGTACTTATCGGTCTCGGAGGTGTAATCCTCTACGGTGGCAACGATATGAGTTCCGTCGGCGCGGTTATGCTCGTGATGCTTCGGTCCCTCAGCTATGGACAAGGACTCCAGATCGCGTCAAGTGCGGTGCAGGCGGCGCTGCCATTTCACGCGATGCTTGACCGACGACTTGCTGAATTCCGGGCAGCAGTCCGGGTCGATGACGGGTTGTCTGTCGGTGATGTCGGTCAGATTGAGTTTGACGACGTGGCTTTCGAATATGAACCTGGCACACCGGTTCTCCGCGACCTGGCTTTTTCGCTCGGGCCCCAAGAGGTCGTGGGAATTATGGGACCTTCCGGCGGTGGAAAGTCGACGCTGGTCCAGTTAATGCTGGGATTGCGCGAGCCAACACGCGGCCGGGTGCTGCTTGGTGGCGTTGAGGTGGGAGCGCTTGATCGCTCGCAATTGGCCAGGAAGGTGACGTTTGTCCCGCAAGATGCACATCTATTCAACGGAACTGTTGAAGACAACATTCGGTTTATGCGTTCCCACATTACGCGAGAGGCGATTGTTGAGGCGTGCCGGTCGGCGAATTTGTGGGCGGACGTTGAAGGATTCGCCGAGGGGCTTGATCGGTGGGTAGGTGACCGCGGGGACCACTTGAGTGGAGGCCAGAAGCAGCGTCTAACAATTGCTCGTGCATTAGTTGAGCGGCCCGACGTAATCATTCTTGACGAACCAACGAGCGCCCTGGATGTTCAGAGCGAACAACTTATTCGCGATACGCTAACAAAGCTCTCGGATACGATGTCGGTGATTATTATCGCTCACCGCTTATCAACACTTGAGTTCTGTGACCGGATTATGGTCGTGCAATCCGGGCGTGTCGTTGCATTGGACACTGCGGACGCCCTGGAGCGAGACAATGACTTCTTTCGTGAAGCTCTCGCTATTGCTGGCATGCGATCCAGCTGACCTGGTATCTTTCAATTCGAATCGATTCTGCGGGTTCTACGATCCAGAACCGTAATAGTCGTAATAATAAGCCTGCTGATTGCCAGCCGTTCTGCTCGCGACAAAGACGACGCCGAGTACTGGGCGGTCATGCCGGTTGATTGTGTCCAGAGATTCAAGCAAGCCACGTTGGGTCGTTTGGCCAGCGCGTACGGCCATGATGACGTAGTCGACCACTGGCAGGAGATCGGTTGTGTCGTTCGCGACCTTCAGTGGGCTTGAGTCGACGATGACGGTAGCGCCGCGTCGAGAGGCTTCGGTGCAAACATCACGCGCCGCGCCAAGGAGCGAGGCCGTCTCGCGGGTTGGCGGGCCCGCAGCCGCCACGTACAAGTTGGGCTGGTGTGGCGACTGGATGACGACCTCGTCGATGCTCAGCCGGTCTTCGTCCATGCGGGCCAAGTCATGCAATGACGCTGTCGACTGAATTCCGAGTAGTTGGCTCAGGGTCGGCTTGCGGAAGTCTCCACCGACGACGACGGTCAGCGTGCCTGTTTCGACGAGCGCTTGTGCGAGGAGCGCCGAGGTCGTCGATTTTCCTTCAGCGGGGGCTGGAGAGGTTACCAGAAACACTGCGGGTTCTTGCTTCCCGGCGTCGCGCGCGGTGGCCTGTGCAAACAACACCGCAGATCGAATGGCCCGATATTGCTCGGCCCAGGGGCCCTCGAGATGCACTCGCCCGTCGCCATCGATCGGCTGCTTTGTTGGCGGCAGGTATCCCACCTCGGCGAGGATCGGTAGCGCCACGAGGTCGGCAAGCTCATCGCGGATGTCGATTCGGGGGTTCGTTCGTTCGATCGTCAGCGTGATTACACCGCCGAGCAGCAGTCCGATCATCCCGAGAAGCGCCGCCCGGACTGGTGCGGATGCAGGGACCGCAAGAAGTCCGCCAGCGGCGAGGCTTGGCGGCTCAAGTCCGAGTGACTCGTACGGTGCGCTTCGTTCCAGTTGGCGCTCGAGGTCTCGAATCTGCGACTCACTTTGTTCGATGTTTGAAACGAGCTCGCTACGTTGTTGGAGCAGCGCGGCCTCGATTTCACCGAGCTGGCTCGGGTTGAACCCTGAGAGTTGCGCGATACTGGGGTTTCTCTCGTCGAACGCGGCAAGCGCGTCCGTTGCTCCTGCGAGATCGGTTTCGTTGTCCGAGAGTTGCTGTCGTAAGTCCGACTGTGCAGTCGCGCTTGCCATGTTCATGAATGCGTCGGTGAACGCAACGACAAGGGCCTCAGCTTCCTTCGGGTCCTCGCTTGTTGACGCGATTCGAATTGAACTGCTCTTGTCATCGAAGGTCGCTTCGATTCGTTTCGCGAGTGAGGTCGCGTCGTCAGGGCGGCCGAGAGCTTCGGCTGCCATGGTCGGCACCTCTCCGCGCGTGACACGCAAGACATCTTGGGGGAGAGGCACGCCGTAACCGCTGGAGTTTCGATTGGCGACGAGAGTCTGAGCGACGGTGTACATGGGTACGACATCGCTGGAGGCCAACGCTCCGGAAAATGCCCCGATGACCAGCCCGAGAACGGTAGTCGCCACGATGATCGGCCAACGGCGCGCCAGCACCGCTCGGAGCTTGTTCACTATGGGTCGCCTCGGGGATTAGGGAAAGGGCTCGGGGAACGCTTCGACTGTAGTGGCATCGTTCGCCAGCACAACAGCGCGCTACCGCGACAGCGGCCACCGTCAAGGTAGCCTAGTCAGGTTGAGGTCCTCGGCAGGTTGCCACGACCGATTCCCGGGTGGTTGCGTGCAGCGTGTCTTAGTCGTACTTCCGTCGCTGACTCCAGAAGCGGGCGCCGAGCAATCAACCGCGGCGACCCTCCCAGTTGTCATCGCTGAAGGCACTGACGCGCACGTGGCGGTCCTGACGTCAAGCGTCGGCCTGTTGGGCCAACTTGTGTTGGCCGGTGCAACCTTTCACGACCTGTCGGGGTTGACTCTTGCGCAGCAGGTACAGGCGATTCGCCGTTTGGTGAAACAGGTATGTCCCGACATTGTGCACGCGGCGTTGTTTGACGCTGAGGTGCCCGCACACATGGCGGTGCTCGGAACGAGGGTGCCTTTGGTCGTGACGTGGGCAAATACGCCCGTGCGTTCGGCCGGCGAGGACACCGCGTCATGGAAGCTTCTCGCTGTTCATGGGCTGCAGGTGTTGTTGGCGCATCTCCCCAAGGTGCGTTTTCACGCGGTGACATTGGGGGTGGCGACAACGCAGAGACGGTGGCTCGGCGTCCGGGCTTCACGGGTGCGGGTCGCAGAGCGTGGACGCAACGCCTCCGAATTTCCTCGCGTCGTCCCTGCACAACGCGCCGCTGCTCGGGAGCGGCTCGGCTTGTCCGTGACGGACCTGGTGATTCTCAATATTGGGCGTCAGGAACCGCAGAAGGGGCAGGTGGAACTGATTCGAGCGTTCGATGCGGTGTTGAAACGGTTGCCTTCGGCGAAGCTGCTGATTGCTGGTCGCCTCGGTCGGGCGTCGGAGCAGGTCAACAGAGCACGCGAGGCGTCCATCTGCCCAGACGCGGTTCACCTGTTGGGTCACCGCGACGACATCGTTGATCTTCTGCGAGCGTCGGACGCAGTCGTGTGCGCCTCGCATCGCGAAGGTGCGGCGGGCGCGCTCATTGAGGCGATGGCGGTTGGCGTACCCATCGTTTCGGTTCGCCTCGAGGGTCTGGACGGCATTCTGGAAGACGGGAAGAATGCTCGATTCGTCGGGCGGGACTGCCTGGGAACTGCGATCGTCGAGGCGTTGACCGACCGTGAGGGATCGGCGTTGCTCGCTGACCGCGCCCGGGTGTTGTTTGAGGAACGATTCACGATCCAGGGCGCCGCTCGGCAATTGCTGGAGATGTATCGATGGGCTGTTGCGTGAATGCTCGCAGCGGCGTGATTCTGACGCGTGGCAAGGAGGACGGCTGATGTCACGTCGGCGCGCCGGGGCCATCGGGTCGCCCGATCAGTTGAGTTCGACGGTAGGCCTCGTGCTCGCCGCATGCGTGCTGGCGGTGCTTGGTCTGAGTCTCGACCGCATCACTGATGACCAGTTGCGGGGAATCGTCACGTTCCTAGGGGTGCTTGTCATCGGTGTTCCGATCCTCGGAGTTGTCGCACGTCGAGAGCCCGAGTCGAAAGTCGCCGACCTGCTCGTCGTCGCGTTCATCACGAAGCTCGGGTTCTCACTCGTTCGCTACTTTGTCCTTGCCGTTGTCTACGGTGACAATGCGGACGCTGGGAAGTACTCGGAGTGGGCGACCCCGATCGTTGGTCTGTTTCGTCAGGGGATATTTTCGCTTCCTGAGGGCGGATTCACAGGACGCGATGCGGAGACGGAGCGAATCGCCATTTTCCTGGCGTTTGTGTACCTCATCACCGGAGTCTCTCGATTCGCCGGAACCTTCGTGTTCACGTCTCTCTGTTTCGCCGGCCAGGTGCTCATGTGGCGGGCTTTTCGACGGGCAGTGCCCAACGGGGACGACGTGCGGTACGGCTTGTTGGTGTTCTTCCTTCCGTCCATGCTGTTTTGGCCTTCATCCATCGGCAAGGACGCGCTGATGGTTGGCTGCGTCGGCCTCGTCTCGTACGGCGCCGCCCAAGTATTGGGCGACCGAACGTCGGTGGGTGGGATAGCGGTGTTCGGGGCTGGAGTCGCAGGGTTGATGGCGATTCGTCCACACATGGGGCTGATCGCCATCGTGGCGTTGGCGGTGGGCGCAACAGCTGGTTCTATCGGCGGGATCCGCAAGAAGGGCGCGTCAAAGTCGGCGATGGTGCGCCTCGCCGCGCTCGTCGTCCTTGTGGGGCTTGGGTCGGTCGGGGTTAGTCAGTTCGGCAAGCTATTTGGATCGGATGACGGCGGGGAGGGAACGAGCATCACCTCGGCGTTGGACAAGACGAAGACCATGACCGGTACCGGTGGATCGGAGTATCAGCCGGTCGCCGTTTCCTCGCCCCTCGACCTGCCCGCCGCTGTTGTGACCGTACTCATACGTCCGTTCCCTTGGGAAGCGCGCAACGTCAACGGTTTGATCGCCGCATCCGAAGGCGTCCTGTTCGTCGGGCTGGCAATCGCTGGACGTCGACGCCTGCTCGCATGGCTACAGGAACTCCCGAAGAACCCGTATCTCGTCTTTTGCGCAGTGTACGCGCTCGTGTTCATCGTGTTGTTCTCTTACATCGGGAACTTCGGAATCCTTGCGCGGCAACGCACACAGATGCTGCCACTCGTGCTCGTGGCATTCGCGATGCACCCGAAGCCGAAGGTGTCCCGGCGGTCGCTGTTGCGGGAGCGGTCCGAGCGGCGTCAGGCGGAGAGCCAGGAACCGATGGACGCTCTGTCAGAACCGAACAACGTTTGAGTTGGTCTCGGCACGAAGCGTCGCAAACCGGCCTCAGCCACGCAATCAGAACACGTGCGATCGACGAAGACCGCTCCATGCCGCAGCGCTCGCCTGCAGCGCGGGCAGTCCCGCGTGTTCGCGCTGTCGGTTGTTGTCATCGGCTTGTTCGTGGAGGTCGTACGCCGGGTCGTCTGAGTGCCGCCCACCGCGGAGCCTGTCAATAGTTGGTTGCCGGATGTTTTGGTTACGGGTTGTGGGGTTGGTCGGTTTCGATGGTGGGCGGGTTGATCCACACTCGGGCGAGTTGGTGTGGTGGTGTGGGCTGGCCTTTCGCGAATCGTTCGGGGTGGGCTTGGTAGACAGAGTCCCGTCAGGTGGTGGGATTTCGAGTGTGATGCTCGATGTGTGAGCGGCGGTTGCCGCTACCAACGTTGAGTTTGTCACACGAGCTCAACAGCGCCTGTCGGGGCGGTCACATGGGCAGTGGCGGTTCGTGCCAGGCTTTGCGGCTTGTGGGGTCGTAGCGGAGCCGTCGGAACCGTTTGTGAGCGGCTTGGGGTGTCACACCAAGCTGCTCGGCGATCTCAGCCCAGGTCGCACCCCAATACATCGACCTCGCCACCGCGGTCTCAAGATCGGTTTCGATCCGTCGGAGCTGGCGGGTCGTCTCGGCTGTCTTCGCGAGTGCCGCCGCTTTGTGTTGCGTTCGTGCCATACCGGTTAACCCTCGTTGATAACGGTCGGCTCATCAACCATCGTTGATGAGATTGTTGGTCTGTCAACGATGGTTGAGTCGCCTGGCTCCAACTCGGCGAACGCGGTGCCCAAAAGCACTGCCATCGAACCCTCCGGCAGGTAACGACGCGCAATCGCCCACTCGTCGTGCTGGTCGGCCAACACCGCCCCCGATGAGGCGCAGTACTGCGGGGTCGTTCGGGAAGATCCCCACAACGTTGCTGCGTCGTTTGATCTCCTTGTTGAGTCGTTCCAACGGGTTGTTCGACCAGATTTTGCGCCAATGTCCGGTCGGGAAGCTGCGAAACGCCAACACGTCGCTGCGGGCATCACGCATCGACTCGGCGGCTTTGGGGAACCGCTGTGCGAGGGTGTCGGTCACTTCGTCCCACCGGGCCTCAACAGCGTCGGGATCGGTGAGCGCGAAGATCGACCGGAACGCTGCAGCAACCATCTCCTGGGAGCTTTTGGGGACAACAGCCAACAAGTTCCGCACGTAGTGGACCCGACAACGCTGCCACGACGACCCCGAAAAACACTTGCGGATCGACGCTTTCAGCCCGGCGTGGGCGTCGGAGATCACCAGACGAACACTGTTGAGCCCGCGGTCTTTTAACGAGCGTAGGAACCGGGTCCAAAACGTTTCGTCCTCGCTGTCGCCGATGTCGACACCCAACACCTCGCGTCCACCCTCGGCGGTGATCCCGGTTGCGACGACCACAGCGCGACTGACGACTTGGCCCAAAGCGTCGTCGCGGACGTTCACATAGGTGGCGTCGAGGTACACGTACGGGAACCCAACATGGCCAAGGGTGCGGTTGCGAAACGCGTCGACGCGTTCATCAAGACCCGCGCAGATCCTCGATACTTCGGACTTGGAGATACCGGTGTCGACGCCCATCGCGGCGACGAGGTCGTCGACGCTGCGGGTCGATACCCCGTTCACGTACGCCTCCATCACAACCGCGTACAGGGCCTGGTCGATACGACGCCGCGGTTCCAGGAGCGACGGGAAATAGCTGCCGGCGCGGAGTTTGGGGATACCGACTTGGAGGTCGCCGGCCTTGGTGGACAGGGTCTTGGAACGGGTGCCGTTGCGGTGCGTGACACGCTCACCACAGCGTTCGTAGCGGCCGGCACCGATCTTGTCGGCGGCTTCGACGTCGATCAACGCTTGCAGTGCCCACTGGGCCAGCTCGCGGACAAGATCGGTGCCGTCGCCGACACGAAGCGCGTCGAACAGTTCGGACAGGGCAGAATCGGGTAGAGCCATCGGTGTGAATCCTCTCGTTGTGCACTTGGCGTACACACCGAGCATCACGCCGATGGCTCACCCACAGGTGGACCACCGCCCCCGAATTCCCACCACATGAAGGGACTCATACCCGATCTGGTTCGTGGGTTGATGGTGATGGCCGCTGGTGGCGACCGGTTGAGGACCGGGCCGCGTTGGGGTGGTTTGGGGCGCGTCGAAGCTGACGGTCGTGGGTGTCGGGTTGTCAGCGCTCAGGGCTTTTTCGCGGTGCGCCTGGCCGCTCGGTGTTGTCAGCCCGTCAGGGCTGGCAACGCCCGGAGGGCGGTGAGGGTGGCGGTGAACTGTTGTGCCCATGGCCAGCCGAGCGGGAGCCGCAATGTTGGTTTCCCGGAGCGGTTCACGAGCGTTCCTGCGATCGCGATGAGTCGGGTTCGTATCGTGGCGTGATTCAACATTGCCCGGTCGGCACTGGTGTCGCCCAAAAGACCGGTCCAACGGCTCAGGTTGTGGGCGAGCACAGCACACGCGAGCCACGCGGCGTTCGCTGAGTAGTGCCCGGAGGGGCAGTGCTGCAGTCCGGCGCCTTCTTTGAGATCGCGGATCGCGAGTTCGACAACAGCATGGTTGCGGTGGAACTCATCAGCAGCGACCGCGTCAAGATCGACGTCTACTGCCACACTACGAGGCGTGGTGCCGCCAATCAGGGAACAGTTGGGCTTGTTTGCCGGTGAGTCGGGTACGCCGCACCACCAGTCGCACTGTGCGGGCCTTGTTGCCGCGACCGGTCGTGTAGGCGGTTTCGGCGACTTGGGCTTTCCCGCCGATCGTGTAGTCGATATCAACCCAGGCGTCCTCGGGGATCGCTGCTACCGCTGTCTTGATCGCCTGGTTCTGGGTGACGGTGATTGACCACAACACGCCGTGGCGGTCCAGGGTGTCGACGAGTTTCCAGGACCAGAACCCCGAATCGGCTCGCAATGTGACCTGACCTGTGGCGCCGCAGCGGCGCAGTCGAGCGACCGTTTCGTTGACGAAACGCACGACACCACGCCCGGATCCGGCTGACCCTTTGCGCATGCGGGCATGCACGATTTCGCCGGTTCCGGCGCGGGTCGCGAGCAGCGGGTGATAGCCGAGCTGTTTGGTGTAGCCGTACGCGGCGCCTTGTTTGTGTTTGCCGTGGACCTCGGCGATGGTGGAGTCAACATCGATCACCAACGGCTCCTCACCGGGTCCGGCGCCCAGGTGCCATGCTCGTTGCAACACGCGATCCGCGACGGCGTCGAGTTGTCGGACGTGGCCGAACGTGAAGCACCGCAGGAACGTCCCGATCGTCGAGGGTGCCATCACCCGGAACGGCAACACTCGCTGGGTGGCCCCGGCGCGGAGCACGTTGACGTGGTCGATATGGGTAGCGCCGGCCAGGATCGCGCACACCATGGTCAACACTTTCCGCCCCGGTGACGCAGCCCCGGGCCGTGTCCGGTCGAGTTGGACCCACTCGTTGATCAACGCTTCAAGGCCCAATCGTTTGATCAGTGTGCCGACCAGGATCAGCCCGGCGTTCGCGACCAGATTCGGGTCATCGAAAATGACGTCGTAACGGTCGATGTTGCGCGAAACTCTGCTCACAGAAAGTGCCTTCCGGATCCCGGGTCTTGACGACGTACAACACCGTCATCCTCCCAGACCAGAAGGCACTTTCCGCGGACGCGCACACCTCACCCCACCAGGCGCATCGGTGGATCCAGGCTAAGTACCCGACACGACACCACAACGGGAACCCCGTGGGCGGCGAACTCGGACCCGAGCGGGTACATCATCGTTTTGGGACCTTCGCCTGGCCGAGAAACGCGGCGTAGCACCTCGTTTTCGATCTCCAACAGCCGCACACGCTTGCGTAGCTCGGCGGACTCTGTGGTGGTGACGCCGGGGCGGTCGCCGTCCCCGACAGCGGCTCGGCGGAGCCACTTCGACAACGTCATCGGGTGGATCCCGAAATCGGCGGCGACCTGATCCAAGGTCACACCATCGGGGCGGCTCCGAGCTACCTTCACGACATCGTCGCGGGACTCCTGCGGATAGGGCTTGGCCATGAGGACATCCTTCCGGGCCTGCCCCACAGGCAAACCAGCTCAGATGCCACCTCAACGCGCGGCAGTCCCTCTTGGCGGGCGGGGTCGCGATATCTCCTGTATAATGTCTGCATTGTTGGTGGTGCTGCGAGGTCCTTGCGGCGGTGGCTTGGAATGGAATGTGGGAGTGGGAGTGAACGACGAAGATTCTAACTCTGCCTCGGTTGAGGACGATCTCCGGGTGGCTCGTCGAGACGCGCTGAAGAAGGCGGCGGCTGGAGCGGCCGTCGGCGGCGTCGTCTGGGCGGCGCCGCGCGTGGAGGGCCTGTCGCTGGTCCCGAATTATGCCTCGGCCGGTACCGCCACGGCCGGACCGATCACGTTCGTGATTGAATCAACGAGCCGTTCCGATGGCGGCGGGTATTACGCTGACAGTGACGTCAGCAACTGGGGCACTCTGAACGGTTGCGACAATGGCGACGCGGATTACCACACCGCCATCAACGGCAGGAGTAATCCCAGCGTGTCCATCTCGCCGCTCCCAGCGTCTACCCAGTTCTCGGCCATCACGATGTCTGCTCCGCTCGGAGCTGCGGGTAACGCTGTCGTCACGGTGCCGAACGGCATCGACGCCGACCTCAACGCCAACTACACGATCAACGTAGCGTTCAACATTGACCCGCCGTGGAATAAGTGCCGGATCAACGCCGTGACCTTCAATAAGTGTATCCCTGGGCCCGGTCCGACCTCTGGTACCTTCACCATCAATAACAATCCCGAGCCTGGGGCGACGAACCCGGCGCCATTTACCGCGGGTGTGACCATCGGCCCTCAGCCACAGAACTTCGCCCGCATGGATATTACGGTGCAGTGTAGCTGAGGCGATGGTGACTTTGGCCGGAGCGCGGATTCCTCCTGTCCGCGTGCGTGAGGTGACAGCCGTTCCCAAGCTGCGGTTGACCCCGCGCAGCCGGGACCGTGACGAGATGACGTTGGTCGCTGCTGCTGCCTGCGGGACGCGCCGGGCGGCGGACAGGCTGGCGCAGCGTCTCGGCGGGTTCCGACTCGACGGGCTCACTCAGGTGGTCGACGACGCTCGAGCGCTGGTGTTTGAGGTCGACCAGGCTTTCCTACTGGAACTCGATGCAGCGCGGGGAATCGATGAAGTCATGATGGCCATGGAACCGGTAAGGCCGCGTGTGGGCTTTGCCGATGGCACGAAGCGCACCGAGGTACCACAGCTCTCTCGCATGGTCGACCAACGCCAAGGCTACGGTAATCCCTGGCGACGCCTGCACCCGGTTGGGACCGCTGAGGCGCTGTCCGAGGGCGTGACCGTGGTCTTGAACGACATCTCACCGATTCTTCGCGGCGGGGTGCTTGACCTCGGTCACGATGTCAGCCGGGTGCGTTCGGTCCGAACCCAGATCAACGCCTACATCAGCGAGCGTGAGGCGCCAGGGTTCGGGCGGCACTGGGATGACCATGACGTTCTGATCATTCAGGTGGCCGGACGGAAGCGCTGGGAGATCTTCGCCCCCGCCGCCTTGTCCCCGGCCCGGTCGTGGGTGGCTCCCGAGGCTTGTGGTGCATCGGTCTTGTCGGTTGTGCTCGAACCCGGGTTGGGGCTCTTTATACCGCGCGGCTGGCCTCATGCGGTTCGGGGATTCGCCGATGTTGTGTCAGTCCACCTCACGGTCGGCACCCGTCGACAGATCCTGGCGGAGACGATCTCGGACGTTGAGGTGCGTCCCGCCGTCGGGACGCCGAACGGACGATTCATCACGGGCGCGGTCGACTGGGCAACGCCTGACCGCGATGCCGTCGAGGCCTCCGTGGCGCGCTTCCGCGGGATGATTGAGACGTTGCCATATGACGGCCCGCTGACGACAATGGGACGTTTGGCGCAGCTCGGTTCCGATTCGTTGGTGAGCGCGGCGCTTCCGGGCGGAGCGGTGTTTGCAGAACCGCCCGACCCAGATTCCCTGAGCTTCGCAACCTCAGGGTATGTGTACGAAATCCCTCGTCCTCTGGTGCCTTCACTCGCGTTGCTGCTCGAAGGGCGCACTGAATCAATTCGTATCCTCGCAGAGCGGTCCCCTGGAACCTTGCCCGCCGACGTCGAGCAACTCGTGCGGACGCTCGCTCGTCGAGACGTAGTCCGAATCTTCGATACCGCATGAGTGTCGAGTCGTTAACCGATCAGCGCACTACATACGGGCGTCACGGAGTCTGCACGCTGCCGTCTCTAATCGAGCCAGCTCTCTACACGTTTCTGATGGACTATCTGAACCTGCGCGGTCATGCTGACGCTCTGGCGGCGGACGTTCAGGTTGTCGGTTCGACGGTGCTGTACGGCGATCCAGCTTTTGACACGGTGCTTGGCCGACTGGCCGGTAAACTGTCCGCTGTGGTCGGAGTGCCGCTGCTGCCAACATATTCGTTCGTGCGGGTGTACAGGGCCGGTCAGCAACTTGTTCCTCACACCGACCGGTCCGCCTGCGAGCACAGCGTGACTGTGCACCTCGGCTCGTCGTCGCAGGCGTCGTGGCCGATCTCAGTCACGACGCTTGACGGGTTGACCCACGCGGTGCCACTCGCCCCAGGCGACGGGCTCGGATACCGCGGGTCGGCGGTCCGTCACTGGCGCGACGTCTGTCGTCACGAGTGGTACGCACAACTCTTCCTCCATTATGTCGAGGCCAACGGGCAGCACCGTAGCCAGGTGTTCGACGGTCGTGACTACTTGGGCCTTCCTCGGGAAGCGGAGGCGTGACCGTTTGGCTGCCACCGTGTGGCAACCCAGACTTCATGGCTGTGGAGCAGATTGAGTTGTTCTCTGCCGACGAGTGTGCCGCGTTGATCTCGGCGGCGGACCCAACGCTTTGGACGTCCGCTCGCGTAACTGACAACGGATCTGCGTACGGTTCGGTAGACGCGAACGTTCGATCTGCGCTTACCCAGCCGATTCCCAGCACATACTTCGACCCTGTGGTCCAGCGGATCGTCCGAGCCATCGGAGCGCTCAACTCATCGCGCTGGCGATACGATCTGACCGGACTAGTTGCTTGGGATTTCCCGAGTCTGCTCCTGTACGATGCCGGGGCGATGGATCATTTCACACAACACGTCGACGCTGGGGCCGAGAACTCCACACGGAAGTTGTCGTTTTCGCTGCAACTCAGTGACGGTGCTGACTACCGCGGAGGCGATCTCATCTTCGGTGGAGTTGCAGGACTAGCGAAGCGGGGTCGCGGTTGGATGACGGTGTTTCCGTCGATCTTGGCCCACGAGGTCACACCGACCATTGCCGGTCGTCGGTTTGCCGTTGTTGGCTGGATCCACGGGCCCGCATTCCGATGACGGCGCCTGACGATCCGTCGACTGCTCGAGACATTAGCGGTTTCAAGGCCGAGCCTATCCTCGTCCCGCCGATGGAGAACTCGTTTGTCGTCGGCATAGCGACTGCGCGGGTGTTGGGTCCGGAAGCCGCAGCGGCGGTCTGGAACGAACTGGCCGTCAGCGGATCGAGCGCCGACCTTGACCGAGTCTTGGTAGAGGCCATTGGGAGCGCAAACTCAAACTACTTTCACTTCGAGCTGGCCGCATTGCACGAGGCGACCGGTCCTCGGCTTTTGCATCACCTCGACCGAGGAATGTTGGCGGACGCAGGGCTCAGTCGAGAGGCCTCCACTAGGAAGCTGACCATCCTGCTCCCGCTCGTTGCCGAGGTGGACACCGTGCTTCCCGTCGTGGAGTTTCCCGAGGTCGAAAGGTCGGAGCAGCTTGCGGTTGGCACCGCACTCATGTTCCCGTCCTTCCTTCGCGCTGCGGCGGGTGCAGCGGCCGAGTTCGGGGCTGTATTGTCGTTTGCGCTCGGCGATGCGTTCCGGTGAATCGCCCGAGGCTATTCGCTACAGTTCTGGATCCGAGAAAGGAAGTAAACCGTGCTAGCAGTTGGTGAGGTTATTCCCGATTTCGTGATGACCGATGCCGATGGGGGTCCGATTGAGCGGGCCGACCTCGCAGGACGTTGGACTCTATGGTTCTGGTTTCCGAAGTCGAACACCCCCGGGTGTACTGCCCAGGCAACCGGACTACGCGATCAGGCCGAGGCGTTCGCCGACTTGGACTGTCAAATTATCGGAGCATCGTTCGACCCGACATGGATGCTTCGCACTTTCCGCGATGAGCATTCGCTGCCTTTCATTCTAGTCTCCGATGACACTCGCGAAGTTGCTGTCTCCGTAGGCGCTGCAGCGGACGAAGACGCGCCGACGCCGCGTCGGATTGCTTATCTGATCGACGCGGATCTCATCGTGCGTGTCGTCTATATTGTGGACAACCCTGAGTTCTTTGCCGAGGGGGTGTTGGATGACCTCGACGAGTTCACGTGACGCGGCTGATTTCTGGTCACACCTTGCAGCACGTCGGCCCAGAGCCCGACGCGATCTGTGTCGTGCCGACGTCGACGGTGGTTCCGTCGTGGGTGGGCAGGACGTCGGACGGGTAGCGGCGTTCGACCCTGTGATGACGGTGCTCTGGGACTCCCTCGACGGAGTAACGACGGTCAATGATCTAGCCGTGGATGTCGCATCCTCGCTTGGCCTGCCGATCGATCCGGTGCGCGAACAGGTCGCGTGGTTCGTAGCGTCGTTAGAGCAGGACGGTATGCTCGCTGATGTCGATCAAGCTGACGTAGTCTCCGCCGACCCGTTTCCCCCGATTCCGGCAGACTCTTGCCTCGGAAGACGGCTTGGCTTGGGGCGGATGACTATGGTGCGAATCGAGCGTGCCGATGGATCGTTCCTGGCTGGATCGACAGAGCCCGAGGCAGTCTTGAGTTGGCCGGATCACATAGTGGTCGACAATCCCGACGATTGGGGTGGTGAGACCTATTACCTCCGACTGACGCGAGGTTCGGTCCGAGCACCGCGGGCTCAGCAGGTGTTCGATTCAACCGGGCAACTGATCTACGTATCTCGTGACGTCGATGCGGCGATGGCTGCGTTTCACCGCACTCTCGCCGGTAGGATCGACGCCGCCGAGCGGGTGGCCGGATGGATCGGTGGCCCAGCACTCCTTGGCGATCGTGGGGTAACCCTTGTGCATCCCGCGATGGCCGGTACGGTATTCGGTCCGATTCGTTCGGCACTCGAACGGGGTGGTCTGTCCATGGTTCCAGCGGGGGTTCTTCGAGTCGGCGACGGCTCGGTCATCGCGGTGGGAGGCGGTAACGCCAAAGAAGAGGAGTTCCCGCTCGAGGCAGTTCTTCTGCCAGGCGCTCCAACTGGACCCGTTGCCGTCCGGCGACTGCTCGATTTCTTCCTCTACTGGGATCAGGTCAGCTTTGACGCTGCGAAGCGCGTAGCCACTGCGACGCCGATCTTCGACGTCGACCTCGTGATGTCGCGGGACGACCTCGTGAGACAGATCCTAGCGGTCGGGACTTCCTCATCAAGATGAGGGCCGGCGGCAGTTCCTCGACAACGGCCAAATGGCTCGACCGGTCCCCAGTCGCTGAGTCCTTCCGAGACCTCTCGCTGGGCAGACAGATCGTCAGGTCAGTCAAGTTGCTGCCTGGCCGATGCATCACAGAGCGGGCGTTCCTCGCACTGCCGGTGCCCGTGGAGGAGCGGTTCATCGTCATCTGGCCTCGCCTGGTTTCGCTCGGCCTTCCTGTTGCCGCATATGGTGCGGTCGCGTTCGGGTTGGCCCGATCGGCTCGAGTTCTCGTGGGCTACGAACTCGACCGCCTTGCGATCTCCTGCCGTGTCTACTTCGAGTACTTCGCTCCGAAACGCACTGGCACTCAGGCGGAGTCGCTAACCGCCGTGCGGTGGCTGTGTTCGTCTGATAGGAGTTGGTCCACCGTGTCGTACAGGCGGCCGTCAGATGCCGTTGACGTTGATCTCCTGCTCGATCGAGTCGTTGGACGTGGTCAGTGGAATGCGGCACAACGGCCCTTGCAATCGATCATTCGCCGTACTTGCGGCGCCGACCGACTCGCGGACGTGCTGGAGGTGAGGGATCACCGGTCGCAGCGACGATCGATCGATGCGAGCAGTGCTGGCAGCACCGTGACTTTGGGTGACCTCTTCGTCGATCTTGACGAGTCCGCTCAAGCGTTCGGCGTTGCAGAGCGACCGTCCACGCGAATGGCGGGGTCGCGCGAGCACGTCGTCGGCCGTATTGCCGTGGGCGTCGGGGCGCAGGGAGACCCGTTTCTCACCTTGTATCATCAAATGCCTGTCTCCAGACCTTTTCGGGCGTACCAAGCTCACGACGAGAAATAGGCGACTTTCGTGATGTGGAGGCGATCTTCGCGGATAACGGCATCGATGGCGACGTCAAGTAGGAGGTGATCGAAATCGGCCTGATTCCTGCTTAGGTCCTTGATTGCCGGGTCGGTCAAGTTGCTGCGTTGAGCGAAGGCGAGTACCTGTTTCACATTGAGACCGCCGAAGTAGACACCGGTAGCGTGAGGCTTCGTTGCTAACGCGATGTGACTACACGGGCGAGCTTCGTCCCACAACAAGACATTGGCCGAACTGCCCCAACCGTTTCGATCGAGCCAGTTAGCGGCGGCTGCCCAAGCCGTTCTTCCGTCGAATAGTGTGTAGTCGTTCTCTCGGACCAGACCGGACGGGGTCGTTCCGAAGCTAGTGCACGACGCTGGAACTCCGGTGTTGGTGACGTAGAAATGTAGAGCGCTGTCGCCGATCGGCCGCGGGTCTTCTGCATAAAGGTCTAACGAGATCGAGAACCAGCGTTGATCGACGTCGAGACCGTATGCCGCATCAAGAGCGCCGGGCACGATGCGCTCAAGGAGGCTGAGGGTGAGCGTTTGACGGAGTGAGTGGTCGTAGAGGTAGAGCTCCCAAGACCGGGTACCATCGATCATCTTGACCCCCCAGGCGATCTTGCCAGGCCCGATCAAAGAGTCGGCACGAGCGAGGATCGGGGAGAACCGCTCGTCACACCCGGCGTACTCCCATGACCTTCGCAACAGCTCGGTGGATCGGAACCGACCAGCTGTCGGTTTGGGTGCTCGGTACGGGCGTTGTGCGTAGTCAGCGGGCTTCTCGCCCGGTAGGTACCGACCTGCTAGCCCAGCGCTGTTCCACGGCATAAGACTATTCTGCCAGCCTGTGCCGGATCTGGCCGCATCAGCGTCTACACGAAACGGTGACGGTGTTCAGCGCGAATCGACCAGCGAGTCTCTCGCTCGCCAGTCCCGATCGCCCAGACTCCGGCTTTGGTAGCGAGTTTCGGGCCGATCACGGCTTCGAGGGGCGGGTGGAGCGAGTTCAACGCGTCGCGCATCCGGTTGATATCAGCGCGGAGGTCTTGGTCGTGGCGGCACAACACGGCCAATTCGGCGACCAGTTCGTCGTCGGCAGGGTTGACCCAGCGGAGTTGATCGGTGACGCTCGGGCGACATCGCACAGCACTTGGGCATCGGGTTGGTCGGTCTTGGCTTGCCCGGGAAACAGCTCCGCCGCGCGGTGTGCGACAAGGCCGGGCACGTACGCGATCTGCGCGCCGTGTGCTGCGGCGGCAGCGATCACGAGTCGGGCGTAGGAACCGATCTGGTCGATTGCCAACACCCAGCCGCCATCACCGGCGAGGGTCGCGATCCAGGCGAACAGCACGTCGAGGGACCGCTGGTCGTTGGCGACTTTGGCGCGTTTCACCACGCTGGAGACCGGGCCGAGGCCTATTTCGGTGCCTGTGTCATCGCGGGCGTAGACGCCGTGGTCTGTCTCGCCGATATCGAGGCCGACGGTGACGGTCACTGGTTCTCCTGTTCTCCCGCCCGTAGCGGGTTTGGGTTGGGGAGACCGTCGGATCGCGACGTCTGTGGGATCGCATCCACCTTACGAATGAGCCATCAAGGGCATGTTCCTATCAGCGAGACCACAGCGTCTTCACGGGTCGGTGGCAACACCCCCAGGTCATCGAACGGCAGGGACACAAAGCCATCCCGGCGTATGAGTCCCTTCATGTGGTGGGAATTCGGGGGCGGTGGTCCACCTGTGGGTGAGCCATCGGCGTGATGCTCGGTGTGTACGCCAAGTGCACAACGAGAGGATTCACACCGATGGCTCTACCCGATTCTGCCCTGTCCGAACTGTTCGACGCGCTTCGTGTCGGCGACGGCACCGATCTTGTCCGCGAGCTGGCCCAGTGGGCACTGCAAGCGTTGATCGACGTCGAAGCCGCCGACAAGATCGGTGCCGGCCGCTACGAACGCTGTGGTGAGCGTGTCACGCACCGCAACGGCACCCGTTCCAAGACCCTGTCCACCAAGGCCGGCGACCTCCAAGTCGGTATCCCCAAACTCCGCGCCGGCAGCTATTTCCCGTCGCTCCTGGAACCGCGGCGTCGTATCGACCAGGCCCTGTACGCGGTTGTGATGGAGGCGTACGTGAACGGGGTATCGACCCGCAGCGTCGACGACCTCGTCGCCGCGATGGGCGTCGACACCGGTATCTCCAAGTCCGAAGTATCGAGGATCTGCGCGGGTCTTGATGAACGCGTCGACGCGTTTCGCAACCGCACCCTTGGCCATGTTGGGTTCCCGTACGTGTACCTCGACGCCACCTATGTGAACGTCCGCGACGACGCTTTGGGCCAAGTCGTCAGTCGCGCTGTGGTCGTCGCAACCGGGATCACCGCCGAGGGTGGACGCGAGGTGTTGGGTGTCGACATCGGCGACAGCGAGGACGAAACGTTTTGGACCCGGTTCCTACGCTCGTTAAAAGACCGCGGGCTCAACAGTGTTCGTCTGGTGATCTCCGACGCCCACGCCGGGCTGAAAGCGTCGATCCGCAAGTGTTTTTCGGGGTCGTCGTGGCAGCGTTGTCGGGTCCACTACGTGCGGAACTTGTTGGCTGTTGTCCCCAAAAGCTCCCAGGAGATGGTTGCTGCAGCGTTCCGGTCGATCTTCGCGCTCACCGATCCCGACGCTGTTGAGGCCCGGTGGGACGAAGTGACCGACACCCTCGCACAGCGGTTCCCCAAAGCCGCCGAGTCGATGCGTGATGCCCGCAGCGACGTGTTGGCGTTTCGCAGCTTCCCGACCGGACATTGGCGCAAAATCTGGTCGAACAACCCGTTGGAACGACTCAACAAGGAGATCAAACGACGCAGCAACGTTGTGGGGATCTTCCCGAACGACCCCGCAGTACTGCGCCTCATCGGGGGCGGTGTTGGCCGACCAGCACGACGAGTGGGCGATTGCGCGTCGTTACCTGCCGGAGGGTTCGATGGCAGTGCTTTTGGGCACCGCGTTCGCCGAGTTGGAGCCAGGCGACTCAACCATCGTTGACAGACCAACAATCTCATCAACGATGGTTGATGAGCCGACCGTTATCAACGAGGGTTAACCGGTATGGCACGAACGCAACACAAAGCGGCGGCACTCGCGAAGACAGCCGAGACGACCCGCCAGCTCCGACGGATCGAAACCGATCTTGAGACCGCGGTGGCGAGGTCGATGTATTGGGGTGCGACCTGGGCTGAGATCGCCGAGCAGCTTGGTGTGACACCCCAAGCCGCTCACAAACGGTTCCGACGGCTCCGCTACGACCCCACAAGCCGCAAAGCCTGGCACGAACCGCCACTGCCCATGTGACCGCCCCGACAGGCGCTGTTGAGCTCGTGTGACAAACTCAACGTTGGTAGCGGCAACCGCCGCTCACACATCGAGCATCACACTCGAAATCCCACCACCTGACGGGACTCTGTCATCCCGGCCCGCTCCGACAATCACCGGGAACCTACTTGCATCCGGTGAGAAACACGGTAAGAGGGGAGGCGTCCCCCGAACGCGAGCAGAAGTGCTCTGGTAGAGTCTGGAGCGTGTCTCTGGGTCCTCCCATCAGCAACTCTGCACTCGTACACGACGGCTACTGCGTTGTGGATCGTGTTGGGAGCGGTCTTCTTGATCAGCTGTATGAGCTGTACACAACCCGTACCGGCAATCCGGAGGGGTTTCAGTCGTCTGCAAGGGACGGGGCGCCCGCCGAGCGGCTGCGGTTACATCGCTCAATCCAAGGGATCGTCGAGCCAGAACTCGACCGTCACTTCGGGCCCGGGGTGACAGCGTTTCTTAACGCTTTTCTCGTCAAACATCGCGCTGCTGAAGCAGTGAGCTTTCACCAAGACTTGACCTACACTGACGAGTCCGTCATCCGCAGCTATTCGGCGTGGATCCCGTTGGTTGATGTTGAATCGCGAAGCGGCGCGATGCGAGTTGTGCCCGGGAGTCATCGCTGGACGAGCGGAATCCGCGCTGCTGGTCCGACCGGAACCGTCGAAATGGACGCCATCTCGTCGGTTCTGGACGAGCGCGCTATCACGATCGAGATGTCCGCAGGCTCCATCCTGGTTTGGGATTCGGCGACGATCCACGCCTCCCACCCAAATCGCTCGTCCGCGGAACGTGTTGCCGTTGCCTCAGCATTCGTGGTGGGTGCTGTGCCGTTGCGTTTCTGCTTCGCGGACGCCGCGGAGGGACTCCGCGCGTATGAGTTCGACGAGCGCGTGCTGGCCGGTCGGGCTCCGTTCAGGACTCCTCCCGCCAGCCTGCCACGGGTGGAGCCGTGGGCAGAACTCGTCGATGGACGCGGGCTATTGGGCCGGATGTGTTCAGGCAAGTGACTCCGTGATGTGCTGTCCGTCAGCCAAAGCTCTGCAGATTGCGGGTTGCCTAGCTCTGGTGCTGGGTGGGTGCCGATCGACCTCGGAATCAGCCGGGCCCGATTCGAGCACGTCGTCGACGACCTCGACTGTCGCTCTTCGACCCGCCCTCGATTGCGAGTCGGATACAGGACCACCGGACCTAAGTGCCATGGACTCAAACCCCGGAGCTTCGTCCGCGCAGCAGCACGACCACGTATCAAATGCACCCGGCTCTGACGATTGCAAGCTCTCCGCCGTACGGCAGGCAGCGCTTAATGGAGAGTTGGCGGATGCTGCGCTCGCAGTCCGCTCCATGGGCACGCTGTCGGACGCACTTGCAAAGGGCTTCCTTTCGGATAGGCCGCTCGATGGCTCGGTTGGGACGCTTACACACGCGTATGCGGTAGACCGTGTCGACTCAGTATTCGAAATCGAAGCTCCCGAGATGCTCCTGTACGATGGCTCATCGGGTGACGCTCCCCTAGTGGCCATCGTCTACTTCGTCAGCGCTTCGGACGCAGCGGCGCCGCCGTCCGGGTTCACCGGACCTTTCGACGCTTGGCACTGGCATGGGACCGGTCACTCAGCGTGTGTGGCGGACACGGGGGCAATGATTGACAGCGGCTCGGCCACCGCGTGCGAAGCGGCTGGGGGCCGAGCCGTCGGTGGGAGCGGCTGGATGCTCCACGTATGGGCCGTACCCGGTGTCGTCAACACCTCGGGAGTGTTCGCAGTCGACAACCCCGACGTTTCCGAGGGTCCGTCGGCCAATTCAACCGTGAATGGCTGATGACGGACGATCCAACCGATACGGCAGGCGAGGACGAGGACGTTGACTTTCTCGTTGTCGATGAGTATCTAAGCGGCGCTATCGAGATGCTCGCTCTTAAGGCAGCGCTCGACAGCGGACTGATCGATCAACTGCTCGTAGGCCGACCACCGACCGGTCAAGGGCTCGAAGGGTACGCGCTACACATCGAGATCCTGCGCATTGCGGGGGTGCTGGTCGAGGCCGATGGGGTACCCTCACTCACGACTAGGTTTCGCTCCGCGATGGCGTACCGAGACCTTCTCGAGGTGAAGCTTCGCTTCGCTACGATGTTCCTTCGGGACGTGTTCAACGATCCGATCTCGTTGTTCGACGTCGCCGCCCAGCGTTCGACCGACTACGAGTACCTCCGCCATTTTCGATACGACCTGGCGTCAAGCCGTGATCCGGCAGAACGTCAGTATCTAGCGGACTGGGTGCGATACATGACCACGCTCACGCGGTACGAAGCCGGGGCGGTGCTCCGTCACTGTGAGCTTTCATCGCATCGGCGTGTACTAGACATCGGAGGCAACAGTGGTGAGCTAGCGCATTCGATGTGCGATCGATGCGCCGACCTTCACGTCACAGTGTTCGACCTCCCTGCAGTTGTTGCCCTTGGAACCGAGTGGAATCGTGGGCGCGACAACGCTGACCGAGTCACCTACGTCGGCGGGGACGCGTTCAAAGACCGGATGCCGACAGGATTCGACCTTGTCGTTCTTAAGGGGGTCCTCCATGACTGGCGCGAGCCGGAGGCGGCGCAGCTCATAAGTGCCGCCTGGAACTGCCTCGACCCCGGCGGGACGCTGCTAGTAGCGGAGCGGTCGCGGCCGCACCTGGGCGACCACGCGCCGATCGCGGCGGGAACGTTCAATTTGTCGGCTTGGTTCTGGGCCTTCCGTACACCGGACGACTACCTCGTTCAACTTCGGGCGCTCGGGGCCATCATCGATCAGGCTGACATCATCAACCTCGACCTGCCGTGGATGATTGTCCGCGCGCGGAAACCATGAGCGAGTCAAGCGGCCGGCGCCTGCCGGATGCCTACCAGTTCGTCGTCGAGGCGCTCCTGGCCCGTGTGAAGTTCGTTGGACCGTTCCCGGCAGTCCTTGTAGACGCACTTGCAGACCTGATCGTCCTGGATCCTCAGGAACACCGATCCCCCATCGCGCTTGAGACTGAAATCGTGGTGGAATTCAACGAGGACGATGGGTCGTGGGTGTTTTTGGACCGTTTCGGCTCACCGCGACTTCGGACTCGATCGGCGGACGAGGTGATTGACGCAGCAATCACGAACCTCAACCGGACCGCGCTCGATTCCGACAAGGCGCGCCTACATTTTCATGCAGCGTTCGTTGAGCGCTCGGGCCAGGGGTTGTTGCTCGCAGGGTCCTCCGGCTCGGGCAAGTCGACGCTATGTGCGGGGCTCGTCGAACGGCGATGGAACTACCTCACCGACGAACTCGTGGGCGTCATGATCGGAGATCTTAGTGTTCGACCGTATGCGAAGCCCATCACGCTGAAGGGTTGGTCGATTGGGAGGTTTGCGCCCCACGCAATGGTCCCGACCGACACAGATCGGGTGGTGCTTCCGGTTTCGGCGATCGGACGTGTTGGTGGACGTTCACCGATCGACGTCGTTGTGTTCCCGACCTTCAGCGCTGGCGCCCCGACCGAAGCTGAGCCGCTTGAACCCGTCGTGGCTGCGCACCGCTTGATGGATAACACGTTCGACGCCGAGCGATACGGGCCGATGGCGCTCGACCTAATCGCGGGGCTAGCGACGGGAGCGCCCTGCTGGTCGCTCACGTACGGTAACCTCGAACCCGCCCTCGACTTGATCGATGAGATTCTGGCAGCGTCAAGGGACCGCGAAGCGGTGGGATGGTCGCCCATCGGCCGATGGGGGCCGATCCGGCACGTCGCCGTGGGGCAGAGCATTCTTGAGTTAGGGCTTGGTAGCGGAACGTTGAGGAGCATGGCGCGTGATAACTTGATCGCTCCGATGCCAGATCGTCAGCGGTCTGCAGATTTCACCATTCTGCTGCGGGGGGACACCCTGCAATGGCCGGAGCATGCAATTGTAGTGGGAGATCGCGTGATCGCCTCGGAGTCGGGCTGGCCGGCGATGCCGTTTGATATGGGATCAGAGCGGGTCCTCGTTCGGAGCGACGTCGGGCAAATGCCATCCGGTGTGTCGACCGTCGCCGACCTCTATCGCTCTTTGAGGGATCCGGCATCGGCCGAGGCCGACATCTGGAGAGATTCCGTCCCGATCCGCCTCGGGGGAGAGTGGATCAGGGTGCCGTCGCCGACTCATCGGCTGGTTTTGCGGGCCATCGAGGCGAGCGAGGCTGGCGCCCTGGGATGGTTCGCTTGGGCCGCCGCCGTGGACGAAGCGGTCGCGACGGAGGCGCTCAAGACTGCGGGTCGATGGGGGGTCCTGCCCGCGGTCCTTACCGCGCTCGTCGCACTCCGCCGCGACGGTACGGTCACCCAAGGTGTCGATGCTGCTCTCGGCGATCTGGCTGTCCAGCGACCATTAGGCCTCCTTGAGGCGGGAGCGCGAACCGGAGCAGAGATCGATCCGCTGATGGAGCTGGTGCTGGAAGCGCTTGGTGCCTCAAGTCTCATGTCCGGGTTCCGGCAGGATTTCCGTGAGTTGAGTTCGATCGATATTGCGTGGCGAGTCTCTCGCGGCACTGACGTGGGATACGACCTCACCGCCATCCGCGGGACTGACTCCACGATCTTTGAGCACCTTGCTGGAGCTGCGCTCGAACGGTCGGTTGGCGCTCGAATTGCCGTGCAGCAACTCGTCGCACGCATCCACGCTTTCACGCTTCGGCGAACGCTTGCCTCGCCGGGGCGGACGCTCCTCGTCCTCCGAGCGTTCGGGCCCGATGGGTCGGTTGGCGGTTGCTGGTACGAAGCGACGGAGTGGGGTCTGGCGCTCGACGAGGTGATCACCCATCATCCTGCACCCGAGGACGAGGGGAGGCTCGGCGACTGGTTCGACTCCAGCCTGCACGCTGAGCCCGAGGCGGCTAGCCGGCTCCATCGTTTCGCCCCCGAGTCGCTGGCCGTTCACTTGGGGCAGCGCGGTACATCGCAAATAGCGTACCTTGGCGGTGTGAGTCCTGAGGTTGTCACGACGTTCCTTCTCGAGGCTGGCTGGCCGAAGCGGATCATCGACGCGCTCGATGGAGATCGCAGCAGTGTCGAGAGTGTGCACGGGATTGCATGGGAATCTTCTGGCGTCGTCCGTCCATGGCTGTCTCGCACCTCGATCTTCGGGGTCCTCCGAGCAGCGGAGGACGATGGTGGGACCCCTGTAGCTGGGTAGTTGGTCGTGGACTGTGCGTCGCAGCTCGAAGAGTGTGCAAGTCGGATCGTCGCTGACGGTTGGACCGTTGTCGAAGACGTGGCGCCTGAAGGGCTCCTCGACCGATGTCGAAACCGTCTTGCTGAGCTAGAGCGGACAGAGGACTACACGCGTACCATCGGGCAGTTTGAGATGGGTCAGCGCCGGACGTGCAATCTCATCGCCAAAGGCGAGATGTTCGTCGAACTGGCGGAGTCTCGGATGCTTCTCGAACTCATGCGGAGGGTCTTGGGCGCAGGGTGCCTCCTCAACTCCATGATGGCGCTTCCGCTCGAACCGGGAAGCCCAGAGCAACCGTTGCATTCCGATGACCAAGCGATCGGTCTTCCCCGCGATTTCCGTCGGCCAGCGATCTGCACAGCGATCTTCGCCCTGACCGACTTCACGAATGAGAACGGCGCCACTCGCATAATCCCCGGCAGCCATCGTCTGCCCCGACCGCTCCGATGGGACGAACCCAATCGGCGGCTCGACGCCGCTGTCGCCGTCGAGGTCCCCGCTGGGAACGCCCTTGTCTACAGCGGAGCTATCTATCACGGATCAGGCGCTAACCACTCGGGGGATGTACGGATCGGCCTCGCGCTCAGCTATTGCGCTGGGTACTTGAGGCCGACCGAAAACTTTCAACTTGGTTTGCCGGGTTCAACGCTAGTGAAGCTCTCAGACACCATGCTCACGCTCTGCGGGTTCGACGTCTTCGCAGGGGTGGTGGGCCACGTGGATCGGCGATCACCGAGAGAGCTCATCGATAGATCTGGGTCAATCATGCGCCCAGCATCGCCTCAGACCGAGTGAACCACGTCGCCCGCATCCCATACTGTATGTAATCTCGCCCTGACCACCATCTGAACAGGTCTTCAATGAGGGACGGCGTCAATGGGGCCCCTACGCTCAGTTCGGCCATCGTCACCAGCCAGTGGTGGAGGATGTCCCGTGAGAAGGGTGGCTCACTCGTGATTGCTTGGGCGTGGCTCCACGTCGGAAGGAAGCCGATCTGCTCCCATGCGCTCGCTGTCGTATTCAGCGCCGTTCGGGAACGGCGATCGCGTCGACGTGCTCGAGTGATGTGCAGCACTGCCTCGAAGTCCGCCAGTGAGGCGGGGAATGACAGCAGTGCATCCTCGTTGTCAATCTGCAGCACCGCCAGCCGCACGTGGTCCCGCGCCCAAGACACAACCTCGTCAAGGCGATCTATGAAGAGCAGACAGAACCGAGACATCAGTATGTCGACCGGCGTGCGGTGCGCTGAGATTCGTCCATGCACGTAGGCGATGTTGGGTGCAGCAAACTCTTGTCGGGCGACCTCGATTGCATCGGCGCGGAGGTCGATCCCAGTGAAATGTTTCTCTGGGAATGCGATCGCAAGCCGGTGGAGAAAGGCACCGTTCCCACATCCAAGGTCAACGATCTCATGGGCGCTTGCCCACTCGGTAGCGCCATGGAAGAAGGGCAGTTCAGCGCCGAACGACATCTCGGTCTGCAGGCGGAGGTGAAGGTCATAGACCTCGAACTCAGTACGCTGAATGCGTTCGGGCTTGTTCACCAATTGAACCGTCCCGTGAGCTCGTCGAACTCGCTGGGCGACACTCCTAGACGCCGAGCGGTCGTCCGCAGGTGTTCGTCAGGCGCTATTGCAGCTTGTCCGCTGATACGGTGCGTTGGCTCGAGCCACGCGGGCGTGTACATCACGAGCAGGAGAGTTCGATTTCTGGCGGAGGCCAACGGCGGATCGGTCCGATGCCACAGATTTCCGTGAGCGAGTACGCAGTCGCCGCAGTGCGGGAGCAACGCGATCGATGTTTCGTCGAGCTCGGAATCGTCCGAGGGATGGAATGACCGGTCTCGATGCGAGCCCGGGGCGAGCCGGAGCGCTCCCTCGGTCGGCGTGACGTCGTTCAAGTAGATCAGACACGTCAGGCTGTGGGGTTCGCTGTACCAAGGTGGAAGCGGGTCGAGAGCGCCGGGCATGTGGACGTGCCAGCCGAGTGCCGACATGCCAGATCCTCCGCGAACGGTGCGCCCCTCGACTGTCGCACGTACCCGAGTTCCGAGGAGCGCTCGCGCGATCGGTAACAGCACCGGGTGGGTGATCCAAGCAGCGAACTCCGCCCGCTTCCACGGCAAACGCCGAACGTAGTACTCGCCGTGACGAGCGGAGGCGCCGGGCGTTGCGAGTTCGAGGTCTGCTAGGTCGTCGATTCCCGTGCGGAGCGCCACAGCGTCATCAGAGGTGATCAGCTGCGGAAGGAAAGCGAAACCGTCACTTTCCAATGCATGGAAGTCCGCACGGCTCATTGGGACGCTCACGAGGGAGGTGACCTTGGCGCCTCGATCGAGGTGAGCTCCTGAGCGCTCATGACTGGAGGCCATCAGCTCCCACCGTCGGGATGCGTGCGTCCACGAGACCCAGCATCCCGAGTTGCTCCACAGCGCGGTGCGCGCACCACGGGTCACCGTTGGGACAGTTTGAGGCGAACAATCCAAGGGGAAGCGGTTCGCCTTCGAGGAGCGCGACCAGCACTGGGACAGCGTGGGCCTCGACGCGGAACCGATGGCCAGCGGCAGCGAGCTGGAGGTGGCCTGCATCCTCTGGCCCGAGCTCTGAGAAGCCAGCTGGAATCCGGCCGGTGATCCGCCATCCCTCCCACGCGGCGTAGTCGTCGGGCAACAGGCGGAGCCATGGCGCCGGACCGAGTGTCGGCTGCGCCCGGCTACGCCAAGACGCCACGACATGATCGCCGAGCCCAGCATCCATCAGTTGCCCCACTTGGTCCACGATTAGGCGGAGCACATCGGTCGGGCGGTCGTCGCCGTAGGTGACGGCGGGAGCAAACGGTTCCCCTGGGACATCGCCGCGAAGTCGCGGGGCATGGGAGGCCATGCTCGAAAGTATCGATCGGGCGTATCGCTCGGTCGGGAGCGGCGCTTCAATGACCAGTACAAACGCACCTCGTTCGGTACTGAGTTCTCGGAGTTCGTCGAAGATCTCTGCCCCGCCGGGGAGTACCTCTGATTCTTCGTCAGTGATCGCGTCGACGACGACCACAGGGTGACCGATTGGGATAACGATCCGCCGGGCGGTCGTACCGGTGCCAATATGTCGGAAGTCGCCCGACGCCAATTGCGCGGTTGTCGTCGTGGCAGTCGCACGTGCAGCGAGATCGCATAAAGCGCGGGTGCCGGAGTGCCGGCGTTCCACCCTCGCCAGGGTCATGGATCCTGTTTTCGATGCCGTCCGAAACGCCGACCGGTCAGGGATCGTGGCGGTTCCGCTTAGGGACGAATGGACTTCTGTCACGGCCGATGTCAACACCTCTCGCCCGTCCACTGGGAGGTAAAGCGCCAGAGCAGCGTCAAGGTTGGCGAGTGCTTCGTCGACGAGTCTGGTGGCCTCGTAATGGGTCGGTGGTTCGCACCCCGGAGGCGGAGCGCCATCACAGAGATCCGCAAGTTGAGCGAGCGACCTTGACACTGCAGCGTGGTGGGCTTGTGCGATCGGCTGACTCATTTTGGTGGATGGCTCTCGGAGCACGTCCTGGTCAACGAGCGCTTGAACGTCTCGTATCGCGGTGCATTCCGACATACCCGGTTTCCTTCTCCCCTGACAATTGTCGCTGCCATCACCGATTATACCGGCCAGCGTCGTTGCGCCGATCCGCGCCGAACGTCACTCGTCGAACTCACCGCGGGCGTGCCTGCGGTGAGTGTGTTCACACCCGGATGGAACCAGGCTACGCGTGCTGAATCTGTGAGGCTCTGGCGATTGAACACCGCAGTTCGCTAGATGTCGTTACAGCGGACGGCATCCGCTTGGCACGGCTGCAACGTCCGCTACAACCACATCGCCAACTGTATTTAGAGGATGCGCGGGTAGATCAGGTTGGTGGGTCCCAGCGGTTGCGCCAGTCGATCAGTTTGGCGGCGAGGATGAACACGATCGCTAACGCGAGTTGGGCTTCGCGGTGGGCGCGTTTGCGGTCGGTGTTTCGGCGGAGTTGGCCGTAGTTGACCAGCCAGGAGTTGGTGCGTTCGACAGGCCAACGCAGGCCGAGACCGACTTTGGTGTGGGGCGGGTCGCCTGGTTTGCGTCGTTTCGCGATGACCGCGTCGTCAAGCCCGTAGCCGGCCAGGGTCGCTCGAACGGTGTTGGCGTCATAACCGCGGTCAAGGTGGATCGTGTCGATGTCGGCGAGGAGGTGTCGGCCAGCGATCGAGTCCAACGTGGGGGCCAATAGTGGAATGTCGTGACGGTTGGCGCCGTCGGTCGCCCAGCCGACCGGTATCCCGTTGCGGTCGGTACCGATGGACCATTTCCAGCCGGAGCGTCCCCGGTCGGTGGGGTTGGGGCCGGTGCCGTCGCCGCCTTGGGGGGCTTTGTGGAGGGAGCCGTCAACAGCTACTTCGCTGAGGTCCAAGCCGATGATGCGGTCATAGGCGTCGAGGGCGTGTTCGAACGCTCGTCGGAACACGTCGTGGCAGACCCATAGTTTGAACCGTGCTCGGGCGGTGGTGTCGGAAACTTGCCAGCCGCAAAGCGCTTCGGCGTCGACCCATGAGCAGCCACAAACGAGGCGGACCAGGATCAGGTGGAACACGATTCGGTCTGGGGTGCGGGGCCGGTGGCCGCCTTTGGGATGGTTGTCGACGTGTTCGGGAAGGAGCGGTTCGAAACTCTTCCAGACGGCATCGATGACTTCGCGGTCCAGAGCGCGCATACTGGTGGGGTCCTCCGGTTTGGTTGGGTTGGTGCACCCGCGATTTCATCACGGGCAACCTTCCAACCGGTGGACCACCAACACTGTCGGGCGAGACACGGCGCTTCGCAGCGCACACCCCGATCTATCCGCGCGACCTCTAAGTCGCTCGGTCGTGCTGGGTGCCCACGACCGAGCGAACCGAGTTGGTCGCCAACGTACTTGCCATAATGATTCCGCGGGTGGCCATCAGCCGCTGCACACGCAATGGGGTGACAGCGGGTCGTCTTCCGCTGCGATCGTGGGTCGCCGGGTGAGTTGCACCGTCGGTGCAGCCTATAGCGGCGGGTTGACGCCAGAGTGGAGACGCTACGACCTATCGCTAGTGGTCTGTCGCTTGAATAGTGGGGTGGGTTAGGGTTGGCGGATGCCGATCGTGACTGCTGCATCGTTGATTGTGTCCGCTGAGGATCGCGCCGAGTTGGAGCGGATGGCTTCGTCGTCGGTGTTGCCGTACCGCAAGGTGGTTCAGGCGTCGGCGTTGTTGTTGGCTGCGGACGGTGTTGCGAACAACGAGATTGCCCGGCGGTGTTCGACGACGCCGGACACGGTGCGCCGGTGGCGGGCCAAGTTCGAGGCTGGCGGGGTTGGGGCGGTGGGGACGATTGCTGCGGGTCGTGGCCGCAAGCCGCAGATCGCGCAGGAAACGATCGACGCGATTGTGCACGACACGTTGCACACGGTGCCTGATGACGAGTCGACGCAGTGGTCGACTCGAACGATGGGAGAGCGGTTCGGTGTCGGTAAGGACACCGTGGCGCGGATCTGGAAGGGCCGCAAGATCCGGCCGTGGCGGGTCGGAAGCTGTCAATAGTGGGTTGCCGGATGTTTTGGTTACGGGTTGTGGGGTTGGTCGGTTTCGATGGTGGGCGGGTTGATCCACACTCGGGCGGGTTGGTGTGGTGGTGAGGGCTGGCCTTTCACGAATCGTTCGGGGTGGGCCTGGTAGGCACGGTCGAGAACGGCTTGGCGTGACTGGTTGATCGCTTGGCCGTTGCCGGCGTGGCGGTCTGTTGGGGTGAGTAGGCCGATGCCGCTGTGGTGGTGTTCGTTGTTGTACCAGTCGAAGAACTGTTCGCAGTAGACGGTGGCGTCTTCGAGGCTGGTGAACCGGGTCGGCCAGTCGGGCCGGTATTTCAACGTTTTGAACCCGGCTTCGGCGTGAGGGTTGTCGTTGCTGACACGGGGTCGAGACAGGGACCGGCGCACAGCGAGTTGGTCGTACAGGTCGCTGAGCGTGCCTGATGTCATTTGGGCGCCACGGTCGGAATGGATGATCAATTGGTGACGCTCGACACGTTCACGACGAGCGGTCGTGTTGATCAACTGTTCCGCGATCTCGGCGGTTTCGGTGTGATTGACAGTCCAGCCGACCGTTTTGCGGGACCACAGGTCCCAGATGGCGTACAGGTAGAACCAGACGCCTTTGTGGGGTCCCGGGAGTCGGGAGATGTCCCAGCACCACACCATGTTCGGCGCGGTCGCTACGACACGCGGGCGGGGGTGGGTGTCGCGCTGGGGGCCTTGACGACGCTGGCCTGACAACCGGTGTTCTCGGAGAAGCCGGTGCATGGTGGATTCCGAACACAGGTAGGTGCCTTCGTCCAACAGGGTGGCGTAGATCTCGGTGACACCCGCGTCAGCGAAGCGGGGCTCACACAACACGTCCAACACCGTTTGACGCTCCACAGCATCCAACGCGGCGGGGTGGCCACGACGAGGTTGACCGGTCGCCCGCGACGGCCGCAACGGGAGTTCCCCGCGTTCGCGTTGTTGGTGGTGTCGCCACGTGCGTGAGGACACACCGAACGCGGCGCAGGACAGTTCGACCCCAACCCGTGGCGTCCAGGCCTCGATATCGTCACTCACACCAGTCACCGTGTCGGCTGTGCCGTCGCGCTGTCGTCGAGTCTCACGTCGACGTGCAGCGCCAAGCATTTTCCCTGCGCTGTCACCAACTCTTCAAGCGTCGAAATCTTCGCCTTCGCGGCTGCCAGCTGGGCTTCAAGAGCACGTACCCGGATCTTGGCGGGGTCTTTACCGGTCGCGGGTGGGCCCGGGCGTTTGGTGCCCAACGTGCCGTCGTCGATCTGACGGCCCCACTTCGACACGTGAGACTGATAGATCTGCTCCCGACGCAAAACAGCGCCACGCTCTGTCGAGTTCGATGCTGCCCGATACTCGCCAACGATCCTGCGTTTGTCCTCAACCGTGAACCGGCGGCGAGTCCGGGTCACCTCAACACGAGTAGATTCTGTTGCCATAGTGCTTCCTCCTGGAAGACTCGATCCCGGCAACCCCTATACTGCCACACTACGGGTGGAGACGTTCAAGTTGTCGAACGATCCGGACTTCGAGGAGAAGCTGGTCGATGTCGTAGGCCTGTATCTGAACCCGCCCGAGCGGGCGGTGGTGTTCAGTTTCGATGAGAAGACCCAGTGCCAAGCGTTGGACCGAACCCAGCCGTCGTTGCCGATGATCCCGGGGCGGGGCCGGACGATGACTCATGACTACAAGCGGCACGGCACGACCGATCTGTTCGCTGCGCTGAACGTCGCAACGGGTGAGGTGCTCCACGACACCCGCAAGTCCCACAAGAGCGCTGATGTGTTGGCGTTCTTTCGGTGGATCGATCTGCACGTGCCCCGCGATCTGGACATCCACGTGGTGTTGGACAACTTGTCGGCCCACAAGTCCGAAGAGGTGAAGGCATGGCTGGCGAAACCGGCGCAGAAGCGTTGGCATCTGCATTTCACGCCGACCTCGGCGTCGTGGCTGAACCTGGTCGAGGGCTGGTTCGCGCAACTCACGAACAAGCGGTTGAAGACCGGGTCGTTCAACAGTGTCGCGGCGCTCACCGAAGCGATCGACGTGTGGGTCTCACACTGGAACGACGGCCCCAAACCCTTCGTGTGGGTCAAGACTGCGAACGAGATCATCGAGAACGTCCGGCGAGGCCGAGCAGCCCTCACCCACCACACCAAATCCGCGACGGACCACTAGAATCGTGGAGGTGGAGATCTGCGTCATTATCCCGTCCTACAACGACAGGAGCGTCATCACCCGGGCGGTCAAATCTGCGGTGATAGACAACGTGGCTGCCGAAGTGGTTGTCGTGGACGACGGATCAACCGACGGTACTGCGAGCGTGGTGATGGGGCTGAACGCGCCTCGTGTCCGTGTGATCTCGCAGTCGAATGGTGGGCCATCCTCGGCGAGAAACGCGGGTCTTGCCAACGCAATGGCAGATGTTGTTGTCTTCTTGGATGCCGATGATATCCTCCTTCCCGGTGCTTTGACGGTCTTTCTCGATGCTCACGTGAGGTCGCAGAATCTGCTTACACGCACGGGTGCCGTGATTGACGATGGCTTTGACGCCCCTCGATTTGCTGAACCTTCGCCGTACCCTTATCCCCGCGGAACACCGCTCGCAGGCACCTTCTCGGTCTCTCGACAGCTGCTTCAGGAGGCGAACGGCTATGACGACAAGTTTCGCTACGGTGAGAACTCTGAGCTGCTATATCGACTGATGACGCTGGTCGGCCCGAGCAACGTTTCCTATGTGCGCGAACCAACGGTCCAAACTGTCTCCCGCGTAGGGCGCTCTTACAACTTCTATGACGACGCGCGCTTAGAGAGCGCGCGTCGTATGATTGATTTGTATGGAGGCTCGCTCAAGAACGATCGAGAGACTCTAGCAAACCACCATGCGATAGCATCGGTGCTGTCTCGTTCAAGTGGAAATCGATCGCAGGCGGTACGGCACGCTGCGAAAGCCTTCTGGCTTGAGCCCCATCGTTGGCGGCATTGGGCCAGAGTTGGGCGGTTGTTGTTGCCGGGATAGGGGTTGAAAGGGTTCTATGGTTCACGGGAATATTGTAGTTCGCAGTCCCTGTTCATTCGACGGAAGGTCGGCCAGTTCTAGCGGTCATTGCACGGTGAGGGCATGGTAGCGCTGGGTAGGTGACTCGTAGTCGAAGGACCGGCGGAGTTGGTTGTTGATGATGTCGGCTGCGCCTTGAGCCTGGGCGGGGGTGACCAGCGAGAGGTCGGTCCCGCGTGGAAACCACCATCGCCACTGTCGGTTGAGGTTCTCGATCTGACCTCGTTCCCATGGCGCGTGAGGGTTGCAAAACCAACAGTCGATCCCGTACATGTCCGCGATGGTCGCCCACTCGGACCATTGCGATCCTTGGTCGAACGTGATCGACTTCAACAGATGGCCCGGGATTTGGTCGAGGCCCTCGATGAGCCCGGCAAGTACTGCTTCACCGCTGTAGCCCACTGGCATCGTGACCGGGATCGAGAACCGGGTTTGGCGTTCGGACAGCCACAGCATCGAGGACCGGTTGCGGGCACCAATGATCTGGTCAGCTTCCCAATGGCCAGGCTCAGTACGGTCGTTCACCTTGGCGGGACGGGCCGAGATATTGGGCAACGCCGGGCGTTGTGACTGGTGGCGGGCTTGTCGGGAGCGGCGGCGTGGCCGGCGGCTACGCAAACACTCGGTGGCTTTGAGGTCGAGAGCGCCGGTGTATACGGCTTGGTAGATCGTTTCGACACACGGGCGCCTTTCCACGTTCTCGGTGGTGAGGTCAGCCCAGATCGCTTCTGGTGACCGGCCAGCGGAGAGTTCGTCATGGATCCGGTCGCGGAGCGTGTTGGGCAGCTTGGCGAGTCGCGGTCGTGGTCGAGTCCTCGCCGCGGTCGCTGCTCGGTCCGCGACCGCGGGGCGGTAGCGGCTGCGGCCACCGTGGGTAGAGACTTCGCGGGCGATCGTGGTCGGTGTGGCAA